>NZ_JAHKEI010000005.1:0-107869 GCF_018790995.1 Gemella sp. zg-1178 | reverse complement strand
AAATTGATTTTGAATTTATGGACGCTTATATAAGCGAGCTAGAAGAGGAGCGTATAAGCGAGCTAGCCGCTTACTTGACAGTAAGCGGCTTGGATAACTACAAGTTATCCACTCTTGAGCGTGAGGCACTAGACCTTGTCTTAGCAGATAAACTTACTTGGGCAGAGTTTAGGATTGGGGATTTGTTTGAGAAAATCAAAACAAAAAAATTATTATATAAAGCTAAAGATTTACCAAAAGTTCCTACAAGTAAAAATACTTTGCCAGCTCTAACTTCTAGTTTTACAAATCAAGGTTTAAACTATTATGTACCTAAAGATAAAGCAACAATTTTACAAAATGTTATTTCTATTCCTTCAAATAGTGATGTTTATAGAGCATACTATCAATCAAGAGATTTTACTGTATTATCAGATGCTTACGCAATAGAATGGAAAAATAAAGAAATAAATTTTGAATCAAATAATTATATATTTGCTGTACCTTGTATAAATAAAGTTACAGATTTACCAATATATTCATATAAAAATAAATTAGGTGGTTGGAATGTTGTAAAAAATAAAAAAATAGTCTTACCAATCAATTTAAATAATGAAATTGATTTTGAATTAATGAAAATTTTTATACAAGCCATAAGAAAACTCGTTATTAAAGACGTCGTACTTTACGCTGATAAAAAAATTCAAGCAACTAAAGAGGTTGTGAAGAGAAAGTAAAAAATTAACTGTCGCCATAAAACTACAAGCAATAAAAAATTAGTGAATATTATAAAATCATCTTTTTTTATTTAGTATATGGGTGTATAATAAAGAAAAAGGGGGAGAAATAATGCTTAAAGAAAAAAATTTTTATATATCATTTACTATAACTTTTATAGTATCACTTTGTGCTATGTACTTAGCCAAGCTACCATATTTAAAACTATTCGGTCATTTAGTTTTAGCCCTAGTTTTTGGTATGCTACTTCAAATAATTTTTAGGGATAAGCTAAGAAACATAAAAAAAAGTACAGCTTTTATAAGTAATAAATTTTTAAGAGTGGGAATTATTTTACTAGGTTTTAAGTTGTCGGTAGATAAGTTGTTTTCTGAGGGAAAAATTACTATATTAATGGCCTTTTTACTAGTTCTTTTTATGATTATTTTAACTTATTTAATCTGTAAATTTTTTAAAATCGAAAATGATTTAGCCCTACTTGCTTCGTGTGGATGTGGTATTTGTGGAGCTGCTGCAGTAATGGGTGTGGGTTCACAAATCAGGGCAAAAACAGAAGATAGCGTAGTTGCCGTGGCAGTAGTTGCCATCTTGGGAACAGTTTTTACTCTTATTGAGGTAGGCTTAAAACCATATCTAAATTTGAGCGATACAGCTTATGGAACTTTTACCGGGGCAAGTCTGCATGAAATTGCCCACGCAGTAGCTGCTGGGGGTGCAGGAGGCAGTCTAGCCTTAGAGGCTGCAATCCTAATGAAACTTTCAAGAGTTCTTATGCTTGTTGTGGTTATTTTAGCCCTGGCTATATTTAAAAAAAATAATAGTAGAGAAAAAGCACCCTTGCCTTATTTTATACTCGGCTTTATCGCCATGAGTTTTATAGGCAGCTATGTTACAGTTTTAAAACCGCTAAGTCCTTACTTGGTCGATACAGCCTATATCTTGCTTGGTATGGCAATGGCAGCTTTGGGAATGAATGTTGATTTTAAAGTTTTACGCCAAAAAGGCGGTCTAGTTTTAGGAGCTTGTTTTATTTCTTCTTTTATATTAATGATAGTTTGCTATGCAGTTGTCAAATTTTTATTATAAATTATGTTAGATGGTGTAGTTTCTAGTTTTTTTAATTTTTATGTGCTATAATGAGATGATATATAAATTTTAGGGGTATAAAGCTATGAGTATATTTAAAAAATTTAGTAATTTTTTAGAAGATGACGAAGAGAAAGTATATAATGAAACAAATAATAGTAAAATGGAAAAAAATGAAAAAAAGGAAAGAGAAGTTGATATAGTGCAAAATAATAAATCGAGTAAAAAAGTAGGTATCTCACAAGGCATGGCCAAAAAAGGAGATGTAGTATTAATAGAACCCCTAGTTTTTGCAGACAGTAAAGATGTTCTTGACGATATTAAGGCCAACAAGGTAGTTATTTTAAATTTAACAAAATTAGATTTAGAAACTTCAGACAGGCTATTAGATTTTATTTCTGGTGGAATTTATGCCATGGATGCAAAATTAAAAACAATAGGTGATGAAATATATCTTTGCGTTCCTCATGGAGTAGACGTAGAGGGTGAATTTTCAGAAGGAGAATATTAATTTGGATACTGTTTTTTACATTTGGATATACAGGGTTATTAGTTACACTTTTAGATTTTACGAGGGAGCCTTACTAATCTATATTTTTTCGTCTTGGTTTCCCATCTCAAGAGAAAATATAATAATCAGATTTTTAGAAGATATTTGTGAACCCTACTTAAAATTATTTAGAAAAATATTACCACCCCTTGCCATGGTAGATTTTTCTCCTATCCTAGCCTTTATAGCTCTAGGATTTATAGAAAGATTAATATACGCCCTTGTCTTTGGAGTGTCAATTTTCTAGTATGAAAAATTTATTTAATAATAATATTTTTTCCAAAGAAGAGCAGGAGATAGCAAAAGATTTATTAAATACCATAAATTTAAAAAGTGGTAAAAATGAAATTTCTCCTTTTTTAAGTCAGCTAGAACAAAAACTTTTAGAAAAAATTATAAATTATTCTTATAGTAATATAAAATTAGATTTTTTTGGTGGCACTTTAGATAATGAACGTAAACGTGCCAAACTGCTTATTAATAATAACTACGATATTGACTATAATATAGTCTGTTTGGTGGCAAATTTTAATACTAAATTTCATAAGATAGGACACAGGGACGTTTTGGGAGCAGTCCACAATCTAGGCTTAAATTTTAACCGTATCGGAGATATTATTGTTGAAGATGACAAGATATTTATTTTTGTTGACGCAGGTATTGCCGAATATCTAATAATGAATTTTAGTAAAATCGGTAGGGCTGTTTTAAATTTTAGCATAGAGGAAAAGCTGGCTGACATTAAAATAGAAAAAAAATATCAAAGTCTTAGTATTGTTTGCTCATCGCATAGACTAGATTCTATCGTTTCAAAAATTATAAATAAAAGTCGCAGCAAAACAAAGGAAGTCTTGCAAAAAGAATTTGTAAAAGTAAATCACACCCTAGTTACTGACGGCGAAAAAAATTGTAAGATTGGCGATATGATTTCTATTCGCAAGTATGGGAGATATATCCTAAAAGAATCAAGTCAAAATACAAAATCTTTAAAATATAGAATAATCTTAGATAAACTTGTCTAAGATTATTTTTTATTTTCTAAAATAAGGGATTAATATTAGGGCTGGGAATAAAATTTTTTTAATATGGACAGGGGAATTAAATTTTTTATAAATTTACTTACTATAAAATATTTTTGCTAGTTTTTATTAGTTGTATTGCCAAAGGCAAGATATTTTTATAAAATCTATTAGCAAAGAATTATTATAAACTTTAAAATATAAGTTTGACTAGATAAAATTTTTAATCAAACAAATTTTAAAATCTAAATCTTGCTAGATAAAAATTTTTTAAGAAAGTTTGTCTAAATTTTTTAATTACCAGCTTAAATATTTTTTATAAATTTACTGGCTATAAAATATTTTTGCTAGTTTTTATTAGCTGTATTGCCAAAGGCAAGATATTTTTTATAAAACCTATTAGCAAAGAATTATTATAAACTTTAAAATCTAAGTTAGATTAGATAAAATTTTTTATCAAACAAATTTTTAAAATCTAAATCTTGCTAGATAAAAATTTTTAAGAAAGTTGGTCTGAATTTTTTTAATTACCAGCTTATATATTTTTTATAAATTTTTGTCAAATAATTTTTTAAACTTTTTCAACTGGGAAAAATATTTTTTAAATTTTATATTTTAAATTTTCACTAATCACTTGCTAATTTTTAGAAAATATAATATAATTAAATAAATTTAATAAAGACAAGATTTTTAAATTAGGTTTATAGAGAGAAACTGGTTGGTGCAAAGTTTTAACAAGATTTAAAAATTATCACTTTATTTAAAAAATTAATAATTAAAAGAGCTGCTCCTAAAGTGAGTTAATAGAGGTGGTACCGTGGATTTTTTCGCCCTCTGATTTATTTTAGGAGTTTTTTATTTTGAAAGGAGATAGGACATGGAAGTTAAAGACACACTACTTATGCCCAAAACAGCTTTTCCAATGCGAGGCAATTTACCAAACAAGGAGCCGGAATTTTTAAAACGTTGGGACGAAATGGACTTATACAGAAAGGTTTTAGCGAAAAATGAGGGGAAACCGACATATGTTTTACATGACGGCCCACCCTATGCAAATGGTAATATTCATATCGGACATTCTCTGAATAAAATCCTAAAAGATTTTATCGTGAAGTATAAAAATATGAATGGCTACCTATCGAACTTTGTTCCTGGTTGGGATACGCACGGTTTACCAATCGAGCAAGTTTTGGTAAATAATGGCGTTGATAGAAAGTCTATGCCAGCCTACAAGTTTAGAAACAAGTGTAAAGATTATGCCCTAAAGCAAATTGATAAGCAAAGAGTAGACTTTAAAAAATTAGGTGTTATCGGAGATTGGGACAATCCTTATGTAACCTTGGATCCAAAATTTGAAGCAGAGCAGATTAGAGTTTTCGGAAAAATGGTGAGCAAGGGCTATATTTACAAGGGACTAAAACCTATTTACTGGTCGCCATCTTCTGAATCTGCCCTGGCAGAAGCGGAAATTGAATATAAGGAACACACTTCGCCGTCAATCTATGTAGGTTTTGAACTTATCAGCGATACTGAACTTGTTGACAAGGGAACTAAGTTTCTTATTTGGACAACTACTCCTTGGACTTTGCCAGCCAATGTTGCCATTGCAGTAAATAAGGATTTTTTATATCAAGTAGTTGCCGTTAATGACCAAAAATATTTAGTGGCAAAAGATTTGCTAGATAAGTTAGCAAAAGAATTTGCCTGGGAAAGTTACCAAATAATCAATGAAGTAAACGGTGCAGACCTAGAATATCTACTATGTAAACATCCTTTCTTGGATAGAGAATCAATGCTAATAGTAGGCGACCACGTTACGCTCGAAGCAGGGACGGGGCTTGTTCACACTGCACCAGGCCATGGGGTTGACGACTACAATGTAGGTTTCTTACAGTACAAACTACCCGTAATTTCTCCGGTTGACAATCAAGGTATTTTCACAGAAGAAGCAGGAATGTTTGCTGGAAAATTTGTTTTTGATGCCAACAAGGATATTATTGAACACTTAGCGAGTCTAGGAGCCTTGTTAAAACAAGAAACTATTACCCACTCATACCCACACGACTGGCGTAGTAAAAAACCTATTATCTTCAGGGCAACACCTCAATGGTTCTGTTCGGTCGATGCCTTTCGTGGAGAACTCTTAGACGCTATCGACAGAACGAAATTTTATAGTGAATGGGGGAAACCTCGTCTTTATAACATGATTCGCGACCGTGGCGACTGGGTAATATCTCGTCAGAGAGTTTGGGGAGTTCCTATTCCAGTATTCTATGCAGAAAACGGACAACCAATTTTAGATAGCGACCTAATCGAACACGTTGCAAAAATCTTTGAAGTAGAGGGTTCTAATGTTTGGTTCAATAAAGAAGCCGAAGAACTACTACCAGCAGGCTACACTCACCCAGACAGCCCAAACGGCAAATTCACAAAAGAAATGGATATAATGGACGTGTGGTTCGACTCTGGAACATCCCACCAGGGCTGCTGTGCAGTGCGTGATGACTTAACATATCCAGCCGACCTTTACCTAGAGGGAAGCGACCAATATCGAGGTTGGTTTAACTCATCACTAATAAATTCTGTTGCTGTCTCTGGACAAGCTCCCTACAAAGAATTAGTTTCTGCTGGTTTTGTTGTGGACGGTAACGGCCATAAGATGAGTAAATCTTTAGGAAATGTTATTTCTCCAAATGATGTAGGAAAACAACTAGGGGCAGAAATTATTCGTCTATGGTCAGCAAGTGTTGACTACACACAAGACGTGCGTATTTCAAATGACATATTAAAACAGGTTTCAGAATCTTATAGAAAATTACGTAACACATACCGTTTCTTACTAGGAAATTTATTCAACGGAAAATTTGATAACAGAAAAGACCTATTAGCCTATGAAGACTTATTAGAATTAGATAAGTATATGCTGATAAAATTTGAACAAGTTGTTAGTAAAATGCTAAAATACTATGAAAATTACCAGTTCAACTATGTAATGAGCGAGCTAACAAACTTCTTTAATATCGATCTATCTTCTTTCTACCTAGATTACGGAAAAGATATTCTTTATATCGAGTCAGAAGATTCTCACATTCGTAGAAGTATGCTGACAGTTCTATACACAATCCTAAGTAAAACAGTAAGATTAATAGCACCGATACTATCATTTACTGCTGAAGAAGTATATGACAACATGCCTTATGAAGAAGCTGACTCAGTACACCTAACAGACTTCCCAGCCGAAAACCTTATCGACGACAAAGAACTAGAGGCTAAGTGGGATAAATTATTAGAAATTCGTGATGACGTTCTTAAAGCCCTAGAAGAAAGCCGTAACGAAAAAGTAATCGGTAAATCACTAGAAGCAAAAATAGAAATTTATGCAAAAGATTTAGAAATAGTAAACCTATTAAAATCAGTAGATAATTTACATCAATTATTTATTGTAAGTAAGGCAGATGTTAAGGAAAATGGCGGCAAAGAATATGACTATACAGCAGTGAGCGTAGCAAGAGCAGAGGGTTATAAATGCCAACGTTGCTGGACAATAGTTGATGAAGTAGATGAAGACGGCTTATGCCCACGTTGCCATAACATTTTAAAAAAATAAGATAAAACTACCTAAATTTAGGTAGTTTTTTTATTTAAAGGGAAAAGATATTTTACGAAGATATAAAAATTTAAAATAAATAATTATCCTAATAAGCAAGTTTAGAAAAATTGTTCCAGAAAATATACTTACTGAAGATAAGAAAGCAGTGAGTGTTAAAAAGACTGAAGAACACATCAAAAATTTAGCTTTTAAAGAAAAGAAATAGGACAAGAAAAAAGACTTAAAATTATTTTAAATCTTTTTGTTTTGCTCTCTTATTTTCAGATATTTTGTAAAATTTTTATTGTCGCTACCACTTTATTTCTTCTTTGTTTACAGATTTTAGAAATTCGTTGGTTTTTGAGAAGGGTTTGCTTCCGAAAAATCCTCTATAAGCAGACAAGGGACTTGGGTGGGCTGATTCGATAATATAATGTTTTTTAGGGTCTATAAGTTTCTTTTTGCTACGAGCAAAACCTCCCCAAAGAATAAAAACAATATTATTACACTCATTAGATATTTCTTTTATAATGTAGTCTGTAAAATCTTCCCAACCAAGATTTGAATGACTAGCTGGCTTATTTTTTTCAACTGTCAGAACAGAATTAAGCAAAAAAACTCCCTGCTCGTGCCAGATTTCTAAGTTGCCACTTTTTCTAGGCGCTATAGCCAAGTCGTCGTGCAGTTCTTTGTAAATATTTATTAAACTTTTGGGTAGAGGCACATCATCTTTTACAGAAAAACTTAAACCGCAGGCCTGATTATCGTTGTGGTAGGGGTCTTGTCCCAGTATTACCACCTTTATATCTTCAAGGGCTAAGTCAAAAACTTTAAATACTTCATCTTGAGGAGGGAAGATTGTTGTTTTTGCCCTTTGTTTATTTATTTCATCTAGGACATTGCCAAGGGCTTGTCGTTTAGGATAATTTTTAAAAAATTTTTTCCACGAAGCATCCATAAAAACTCCTTAAATTTATTTTTCTTAAATATATCATAATAAAGTTGCTATGGCAATTTTCTAATAAATAGTTTATAATTTTCAATATACAAGTTAAATACATTTTTAAGGAAAATTATAGCTAAAGGAGATTATTATGAGTCAAGTAAGATTAGTAGATAGAAAAGATGTCGATAAAAAATATACATGGGATATTAATTTAATTTATAAAGATGATATAGAGTACAAGGAAGAATTAAAAAAACTAGAAAAAAATATTATTGAATTTAAGGCAGAGTTTGAAAATAAATTAGCCGACTTAAATATTTTAGATAGGGCTATTAAAATTTTTGAAGAATTATTGTTCGATTTAACTAAGTTAGAACATTACGCCTACTTGCCAACAGCAGTAGACAGATTTAATAATAAAGTTATTGAAAATTATAGTTTGTTTGAAAATTTTGTGAGTATCTGGTCAAGTAATGCAAGTTTCTTTAGTAGTGAACTTGCTACCTTAGAAGAAGATTTTATTAAGGAATTTGTAAGTTCTAAACGTCCCGACCTAGAATATTTTTTTAGTAAAGTTTTGCGTGATAAAAAACATATGCTAAGTAAAGATACAGAACAATTATTAGCAAGCCTAGAAAGTTTACCGAGCTTTTACAATCTTTATGAAGTTACAAAATTTGAAGATATGGAATTTGATTCTTTTGAAGCAAATGGAAAAACTTTAGAAAATTCTTATGTTCTTTATGAAAATCTACACGAAATGGATAATGACAAGGGAGTAAGACGTAATGCAGCGGCAAGTTTTTATAAAACTTTGAACCGATATAAAAATACGACAGCTAACGAATATATATCGCACATTAAAAAAGAAAAAGCCATAGCCACTGCTCGTGGTTACGAAAGTGTAATTGATTATTTATTAGATAGACAAGACGGGGATAGAGAACTTTATGACAGACAAATTAAAGTTTTAATGGAAGATTTAGCACCCCACATTCGTCGCTACATAAAATTACTTGCTCGTGAACACAAGATAGAAGATATGACTTTTTCTGACTGCAAAATCAACCTTGACCCAGAGTTTGAAGTTGACATGACAGTTGATGAGTCAAGAGAATATTTGAAAAAGGCTCTTGGAATTTTGGGACAAGATTACCTAGCCTTAATTGATGAAAGTTATGACAAGCGTTGGACAGATTTTCCACAGAACAAGGGAAAATCTACTGGTGGTTTTTGTGCTACCGTGCCGAATATAGCTAGCTATATTCTCTTATCTTGGACGGGTAAAATGAATGAAGTCTTTGTTCTTGCTCACGAATTAGGTCATGCCTTTCATTTTATGAGTACAGGCAAGCACCAAACAATGTTAAATTATGACTGCCCTCTTTACTTTGTAGAAGCTCCGTCAACTTGTAACGAAGTAATAGTTTCTAACTATCTTTTAAAAACAAGTGAGGACGCAAGATTTAAACGCTGGGTAATTTCTAATATGATTAGTCGTACATATTTTCACAATATGGTAACCCACTACCTAGAAGCTGTTTATCAAGACAGGGTTTATAAAAAAGTTGATAATAATGAAATGCTTACTGGAGAGATATTATCAGATATTAAAGGCTCTGTAATGGAAGAATTTTTTGGAGATAGTTTAAGAGTAAATGAGGGAGCAGAATTAACTTGGATGCGTCAGCCACATTATTACATGGGACTATATCCATACACCTATTCAGCAGGACTTACAATAGGTACAGCCATAGCAAATAAAATAGAAAAGGACACTTCAGCTGCTCAAATTTGGTTAAACACTTTAACAAAAGGAAGTAGTATGTCAGCAAAAGACTTGGCAACTTTAGGAGGTTGTGATGTAAGAACGCAAGAACCACTAAAAGAAGCAATTGCCTATGTAGGATATTTAGTAGACCAGTTGTACAGCTTGACTGATGAAGTGAATAAATAAAATTTATTTTAATTATATTTATGAAATATTTTTATTAAATTAAAATTATATCAAGGTATATTAATTTAGGAGATATATGAAAAATGATAATGTTATTTATCCACAACCTTTTGTAAAGTGGGTTGGTGGGAAAAGACAGATAATAGATAAAATAAAAAATAAAATACCTTCAAATTTTAATGATTACTACGAGCCTTTTGTTGGAGGTGGAGCGGTATTGTTTAATATTAATTCTGAAAATATTTTTATTAATGATATTAATGAACAATTAATAAATGTTTATCATCAAATAAAAAATAATTACAAAGAACTTGCATACCAAATAGATTGTTTAAATAGTGAAGAGGTTAATTCCATTAGGTATGAAAAATTAAGAGAATTATACAATGACAAGATAATAAATAAAGAGCTAGACTTAGAGTGTGCAGCTTTATTTATGATTATAAATAAATATTGCTTTAACGGTGTATATAGAGTCAACAAAAAAGGGCTTTACAATGTTCCTTGGAATAAAAAAACTAAGGTTAAAATTTATGAGTTAGATAATTTAAAGGCTATTTCTAAAAAGTTACAAAATGCCACTATAAAATCTGGTGATTTTTTAAATGTTCTAAAAACTGTAAAAAAAAGGGATTTTGTATTTTTTGATAGTCCTTATGCACCTTTAAATGAAACTACGTTTAATTCATATACACAAACAGGTTTTACAAAAGATGACCATAAAAGATTAGCTCAAGAATTTAAACGATTAGATGGTAAAGGGGTATATCTTATGCTAACTAATCATAATACAAAATTAATTAGAGAGCTATATAAAGAGTATCATATTGAACTGCTTGATGTTAAAAGGGCAGTCAATAGCGATGCATCAAATAGAGTAGGCAAAGAAATTATAATAACAAATTATTAAGGAGTAAATATGGATAGAAATTTTGATATATGGTTATCTAAAATGGTTAATTCTATAGCTAGTTGGTCTTGGTATACAGATTTTGAAAAAGTGTATAAAAATATAGATAGCATAAAAATAGAGTTAAATTTGTTAAACACGCTAATTAATAGCAAGAATATAGAAGTAGAATTTAAAAATTTAGTAGAAAAATATCCTAATATTTTAAATGCAATACCAATATTAATAGCTAAAAGAGAAAACAAGATAATAATTAAAGACAATAAATGTGATTATGAATTTAATTTTAAGAAACAGAATTATGATATTAAAGATTATATTTTGTTTATGAGAAAAACAGGAATTTTTAACCTTTTAGAAAATCATATAATTTCCAATTTATATGATTATGTTACAGGAATAGAAGTAGGATTAGATTCTAATGCTAGGAAAAATAGAACAGGACATTTAATGGAAGATTTAGTTGAATCGTATCTGCTAAGTTCTGGTTTAGTTAAAAATGTAAATTATTTTAAAGAACTAAATAAAAGTAAGATAGAAGAATATTGGGGAATAGATTTATCAAAGCTAGGAAATAGTGGTAAAACAGAAAAGCGTTTTGACTTTGTAATAAAAACCAATAATAAAATTTATGCCATAGAAACAAATTTTTACTCCAGAGGTGGTTCTAAATTGAATGAAACTGCAAGAAGTTATAAAAATTTATTTGAAGTATGTAATAAAATAGAAAATTTTGAATTTATTTGGATTACTGATGGTCAGGGGTGGAACAAGGCTAAGAAGAATTTAGAAGAAACTTTTAATATAACTAGAAATATTTATAATATAAATGATTTGGAGAATAATATAATATTAAAATTAATTAATTAAGTTAAGACAGTGTTTTAATTTGCTTTTATGGTAAAAATAAAAATTTTTAAATAGTATCTAATAAAAATACTTTGAGATTTTAAATATTTCAAAGTATTTTTTATTTTGAAATATAAAATTAAAAAATAAATTATAAAAATAATTGAATATAGTTTTTTAGTGCTATAAAATAAGTATATAAGAAAGAGGTGTTAATATGAAAATAGCAGTCGTTGGTGCTGGCATAGTCGGAGCTACTTGTGCCTATTACTTATCAAAAGAAGATGTTGAATTAAAGGTTTTTGATTACGGCTTGGGACAAGCAACAAAGGCGTCAGCAGGAATTATCAGCCCCTGGTTTTCTAAACGTCGTAACAAGGCCTGGTACAAGATGGCAAGATTGGGAGCTGAATTTTATTTAAAATTGGTAAAAGATTTAAAAAATGATGGTTACAGCACAGATTTTTACAGGCAAACTGGAGTTTATATCCTAAAAAAAGATGAAAGTAAATTACAAGACCTATTAAGTCTTGCAGAAAGTAGAAGAGAAGTTTCTGCTATGATAGGAGATTTAAAAATAGTTTCTAAGGCGGATATTAAAAAAAATATTCCAGATTTCACAGGTACTAATTACGCCCTTTATGCGAGTGGTGGGGGTAGAATAGAGGGAGAACTTTTTGTAAAAACACTACTTGAAGCTGCTAATGTTGAAGTAATAAATAAAAAAGTTTCACTAGAAATTCAGCAAGACAAATATATTATTGACAATGAAGAATTTGACAAGGTAATTTTATGTACAGGGGCATGGCTTAAAGAAATACTTGAACCCCTTAATTTTGAAATAGACGTTCGCCCACAAAAAGGACAACTTCGAGATTATCAAATTTCAGATTTTAACAGTGGTACTTATTCTGTAATTATGCCAGAAGGCGAGTTAGATATAATCCCTTTTGAAAATGGTTTTGTCAGCATGGGAGCAACTCACGAAAATAATATGGGCTTTGATTTAAGGGTTGACAAAGATTTATTAAATAAATTTGAAGAAGAGGCGACTAATTTTTTACCTACATTAAAAAAAGCAAAGGTAATAAATGAACGTGTAGGAATTAGGGCATATACAAATGATTTTTCTGCCTTTTATGGTCTAGTTCCAGGAGAAAAAAATCTTTTTGTAGCAAGTGGTTTAGGCTCTTCTGGACTAACTACCGGAGGCATAATTGCTTATAATCTTGCAATGCTTGCAGTAGGTAAAGAGGAGTTGCTAGACAGTTCGGATTATCCCACAAGTAGATATATTAGAAAAAAATAAAAAAATTCTGAAGCTAAGTTGAGATTTTTTCTAACTTTCTATGTTTCAATCACACCCATAAAATCCATAATTATTTACAATCTCCCATCTCCCAATAAAAAATATATAAGCATCATTTAAAACCTAACAAGACTTGGAAATATTTATTTTAAAACTTCTAGGCAACTTGGGCTACCATGATATGCCAGTTAGTTCTTTAAATTTTTATCAATTTAACATGACTTGTATAAGCCAATGTTCCTAATTTTCCAATATATAAGAGGACTAGTATTTAATAAATAATTCTATATAACTAAAGCCATTGAAATTATAAATAATAAATATGGTAATAATCTATGATAACACCATTATTGTCGCTTTAATTAAGTGTATATGATAACTAAAATTTTGCAATTCGTCTTTAATAATAATGTTTAATCTTGCTAGGTTTAATATGGTAGAAAGTACTTAATCAGATGTTTTCATAAGGGATAAAAATATATAATATATAATTCATCTTTTCTCACTACTAAAATATAGTAGAATTAGCATCTAAATCACAAGTTTCTAATCCTATTTTTATTATATTCAATAAAAACAGATAATTTCTTACTAGAAATTATGGGTACTTCTCCTAATCTTATATTTCTATATAGCAGTAGACTTGAAAATTTTATTTTTAAAATCTAGGATGAAATCATTTTTTAATATATGTCTTTTTTCGATTTCACCAATTCCAAGGAAATAAAATATAATATTCTTATATTTTACAAGAATATTTATAGCAAAAACAAGAATATTATAAATGATTATTTCAGGTATAGTTAATATTTATTTTCTAAATTGTTTGTTTTATTTCCAGTGAAAATTAAATACAAATAATAATATATAACTCTTTTTATTGAAAAAATAAAATTTTTATGCTAATATGAAATAAGAAATAAATTAATCTTATAAAAGGGGGCTGATAAATCGGCTGAGATAAGAATGTGATTCTTGACCTTCGACCTGATCTGGGTAATGCCAGCGTAGGAATTTAATTGACGCCGCATATATCCATAGATATATGCTTTTTTAGTGGATTTACTTAAAAATTATTAAAAATAATAAATTATCTTATAAAAGGGGGCTGATAAATCGGCTGAGATAAGAATGTGATTCTTGACCTTCGACCTGATCTGGGTAATGCCAGCGTAGGAATTTAATTGACGCCGCATATATCCATAGATATATGCTTTTTTAGTGGATTTACTTAAAAATTATTAAAAATAATAAATTATCTTATAAAAGGGGGCTGATAAATCGGCTGAGATAAGAATGTGATTCTTGACCTTCGACCTGATCTGGGTAATGCCAGCGTAGGAATTTAATTGACGCCGCATATATCCTCAGATATATGCTTTTTTAGTGGATTTACTTAAAAATTATTAAAAATAATAAAATTATATTATTAAATATTGAGCTAGCATCTAACTTTTTTGAAAATAGATTAGTATATTTAATTAAACATTATATATGGAGGGTAAATAATGAAAAAAGTATTAACAATAGCCGGTTCTGATTCAAGTGGAGGAGCTGGGGTTCAAACCGATCTAAAAACATTTGCAGCGCATGGAGTTTATGGTATGAGTGTTATAACATCAATAACAGCACAAAATACAATGGGGGTTAATTATATAGAAGATATTTCTTCAAAAGGAGTTACGTGTCAGCTAGAAGCTATTTTTACAGATATTGAAGTTGATTCTATAAAAATAGGAATGCTGTCAAATTCAAATATAGTAGAGTCGGTTTATGACGGTTTAAAAAAATATAAAACTAATAATATAGTTTTAGACCCTGTTATGATTTCCACTTCAGGCTTTGATTTAATAGATGATGCGGCAAAAAATAAATTAATAAATACACTTTTTTCTATTGCTGATATAATTACTCCCAATATAATGGAAGCCAAGTGTATATATAAATTATTATTTAACATAGAAGTAAATATAACTAGGGTAGAAGAAATGGTAAAAGTTGGTAAAGAAATACAAACAGTAACAGGAAAGTATGTACTCATTAAGGGAGGGCATCTTGATGAAAATCCATGTGATGTTTTAATAGATATTAATAATAAAGAACACTACTTTACTAATAATAGAATAAATACTAAAAATACACATGGAACTGGATGTACATTATCTTCAGCAATTGCTGCAAATTTAGCTTTAGGCTTTGAAATGATTGATGCTGTAAAAAAATCCAAAAAATTTATAACTATGGCTATTGAAAATTCTTTAAATATAGGTAGTGGATGTGGACCTACAAATCCTATGGGACAAATATATAAAGATTTAAACCTAAAATATAAAGGAGATTAAAAACATGAATAAAAATATAATTATAGAAGAAATTTGTAAAGCAATTAAAAAGGTTAGGGAAACAAAACCTTTAATAGAACAAGTTACAAATTATGTTACAATAAATGATTGTGCAAATGTTACACTAGCTATTGGGGCATCACCAGTAATGGGAGATGCGTATGATGAAGTAGATCAAATGACGAAAATAGCCAATGCACTGGTACTTAACTTTGGAATAATTAGTTCTGAATCATTAAAAACAATGATAAAAGCAGGAAAGACTGCAAATGAGAATAATATACCCATAGTTTTTGACCCAGTAGGCATAGGTGCAACTCCTTTTAGAAATGAAACGGTTATAGAGTTTTTAAATCAAGTGCACGTTAGTATTATTAAAGGTAACGCTTCTGAGATAATGGCATTGGCAGGAGTTAATGTAAAAACCAAAGGAGTAGATTCAAGTGTAGAAAGTACTGAAGCAATAGACGCAGCTATTTTTATAGCTAGAAAGTATAGATGTGTATGTACTGTTACTGGAAAAGTTGACATTATAACAGATGGAATAAATATTATAAAAATACAAAATGAATCAGATTCTTTAGCCTACATTACAGGAACTGGTTGCATGATTGCTTCATTGATAGGAAGTTATGTTGGAGCTAATAAAAATCCATTAATTAGTTCAGTTGCAGGTGTCTTGACTATGAGTCTATCTGGTGAAATAGCAAATAATGAAACTAAGGGGATTGCCGCTTATAAAGAACAGGTGATGAATAATATTTTCAACTTCAATCCAGAGATGGTAATAAAAAACGCTAAAATATCTTATGAAAAAGTGAAATATCAATATGATATGTATGTAATTACAGATGAAAAAGCATGCTTGGGTAAAGATCTTTATACATCTATAGAGGAATGCATAAAAGGTGGAGCTAAGATTATTCAACTTAGAGAAAAAAAATTAGCTACTAGAGATTTTTTAAATAGAGCCATAAAGATAAAAGAAATTTGTGCAAAATACAATGTTCCATTATTAATAAATGATAGATTGGACATAGCTATTGCTGTAGATGCGGATGGTGTACATGTAGGACAATCTGACATGCCAATAAAAAAAGTGAAGGAATTAATGGGACATAATAAAATAGTAGGAGTTTCTGTAAAAACTGTATCACAGGCACTTGAAGCTCAAAAAGAGGGAGCTGATTATATAGGAGTCGGTGCTATATTTGCTACAAATACTAAACCTGATGCTCATGTAATATCTAAAGAGACTATTATGGATATTAAAAATAATGTATATATTCCAATTTTAGCAATTGGAGGTATTAAGTTAGAAAATTTAGATGTTATTAAAGATATAGGGGTGGATGGAATCTGTGTAATATCAGATATATTAAATCAAGAAGATTGTAAAAAAAGAACAGAAGAATTAGTAGAAAAATTTTCAAACCTATAATAAAAAATATTAAATAAATTATATGTAAAAAGATACATATTCCCTAAAGAGTATTATTATGAAACAAATAAAAATCATATTAATTAAATACTTGGTCAGGTTTTAGTATAAAAATAAATCTAAATATCAGCATATCAAAATATAATTTAGAACTTGATAAATTTAATAAAGTTCTTTTAGAAAAACTTAAAAATTTTATATAAAAATTAATATAATTAATTTATAGGATTTTATAATTCAACCACAATTTGTATAACATCTTAAAAAAGACACTTCCTAATAAATATTTTAAGAGGGTTAGATATGGAGATCTAGCTCTCTTTTTATTGCATTATTAATTTTAAAACAATTCACAGCATCTCTAGCTTTTTCACTAGCTGGATAAAGGCTTTTATTTTCTTGTTTTAAAGGCAGGTTATGATTTTTAAAAAATTCATGGAGCTTATATTTATGATAGGCACTGCGTAAAAATCTACCGTTATGTATGGCTAGTTCTAACTGATTTTGTGTGTCGCTAGATAAAAGATTACATCAAGCATTGCCAGTCATCAATAATTTTGTGCCAACTCTTTTTCTTTCTTCTAGTAGAAAAATTTTAAGTTTATGATTATTTAATCTATCTGCTATCATAAGAGGGCTAATCCCAGCTCCAATAATAATTAAGTCATATTTAAAATCTTTCATACTCCTCCTAAAACTGTTATCTAATAAAATGAAATATTTTTCAAAATAGAAAAGTCAATAAATTTTTAAAAATATTTTTATTATTATTTTTGTCTTTTTAAATAAGATAAATAGATATATAACAATTATTATTTAAAAAATAAATTTTAAAGTAAAACACCATTTTTTAAAATGAAATATTCTGTTTCACTGTTTTATTTTATATGTTTCAAAAATGATATCTTGATTTATAAAAATAAGAATAAAAATAAAAATAAATTAATTTTTATATTCAAAACAGATATATAACAGATATTTACAAAAATTTTTTTGTGTGTTAAACTTTAGGTGTAATAAATTAAGGGACAAATTAGCTAATAAAACTAAATAATGCCTAGCAATTATTGTAATTTTTATTTTAAAATTTGTCTACTTATGAAAATTTAAATAATTTTTAAAAGGAGTCATAATCATGGCAAAAGAAAAAGAAGTATTATTAGACCCAATCGAAGAAGTGAACACGCTTGTTGCAAAAGGGCAAGTAGCATTAGCTGAATTCTTGAAAATAGAAGACCAAGAAAAAATTGATGCGATAGTTCAAGCGGCGGCAGTTGCAGCTCTAGAAGCTCACGGGCCTCTTGCGGTAGCAGCGGTTGAAGAAACAGGACGTGGTGTAATAGAAGATAAGGCAACTAAAAACTTATATGCGTGTGAATATATAGTAAACAGCATGCGTGGAGTTAAAACAGTTGGTGTTATAGACAGAGATGAAGTAGATGGTTTGACTGCTATAGCAGAACCTGTTGGGGTTGTATGTGGTGTAGTTCCTACTACTAATCCAACATCAACAACAATTTTCAAGTCATTAATCTGTTTGAAAACAAGAAATCCAATTATCTTTAGCTTCCACCCATCTGCTAATGAATGTTCTAAAGAGGCGGCAAGAATAGTTAGAGATGCTGCTATAAAAGCAGGGGCGCCAGAAAACTGTATTCAATTTATCGAAAAACCATCAATGGAAGGTACAAATGCCTTGATGAAACATGATGGAGTTGCAACAATTTTAGCAACTGGTGGTAACGCAATGGTTCGTGCAGCTTATTCTTGTGGGAAACCAGCCTTAGGTGTAGGTGCAGGTAACGTGCCAGCTTATGTACACAAAGATGCAAAACTTAAACAAGCGGTAAATGATATTATTTTAAGTAAAGCATTTGATAACGGAATGATTTGTGCATCAGAACAAGCGGCTATTGTCAATAAAGAATTATACGATGAATTTATTTCTATAATGAAATCACACAGAGTTTACTTTGTAAACAAAAAAGAAAAAGCTCTTTTAGAAAAATTATTATTTGGAGTAGAAGCTAAATCACAAGATTGTGCTGGAGCAAAATTAAATTCAGTAATAGTTGGTAAACCAGCAACAGAAATTGCAAAACTAGCAGGATTTGAAGTGCCACAAGGAACTGTAATTTTAGCTACTGAATGTAGTGAGGTAGGAATTAACGAACCACTAACTAGAGAAAAATTATCTCCAGTATTAGCAGTAATTAAGTCAAAAGATACAAAAGATGGATTAGAAAAATCACGTCAAATGGTAGAATTTAATGGGCTAGGACATACAGCAGCTATCCATACACAAAATGCTGACGTAGCAGAAGAGTTTGGTAAATTAGTAAGAGCTTGCCGTATTGTTTGGAACTCTCCATCAACATTCGGAGGAATTGGAGATGTTTATAACGCATTTATCCCGTCTCTAACATTAGGTTGTGGTAGTTACGGACGCAACTCAGTATCAGGAAACGTATCAGCAATTAATCTAATCAACGTAAAGCTTATTGGACGCAGAAACAATAATATGCAATGGTTCAAAGTACCACCAAAAGTTTATTTTGAGCCAAATTCAATAAAGTACCTAAGAGAGATGGAGGGTTTGGAAAGAGTAATGATAGTAACTGACGAATCAATGGTTAAACTAGGATTCGCTCAAAAAGTTATTGACCAATTACAAGGTCGTGCAAACAAGGTACAAATTCAAATCTTTGACCAAGTAGAACCAAACCCAGATATTAAAACTGTAGAAGCTGGTACAGCTTTAATGAATAGCTTTAAACCAAATGCGATAGTTGCACTTGGTGGTGGTTCTCCAATGGACGCAGCAAAAATAATGTGGCTATTCTATGAAAGACCAGACGCTGACTTCGTTGAATTAGTACAAAAATTCGGAGATATAAGAAAACGTACAGTTAAATATCCACACTTAGGAAATAAAGCTAAATTTATAGCTATTCCAACAACATCAGGTACAGGTTCAGAAGTTACTCCATTTGCTGTAATTTCTGACAAAGAAAATGATAAAAAATATCCGTTAGCTGACTATGCACTAACTCCTCATGTGGCAATAGTAGACCCTAATCTAGTATTAACAGTTCCAGCAGGACCAACAGCAGCGACTGGTATGGATGTATTAACTCACGCAACAGAAGCTTATGTAGCTACTCTAGCTAACGACTATACTGACGGTTTAGCTCTTAAAGCTATAAAATTAGTATTTGATAACTTAGAAAAATCAGTAAAAACTGCTGATAGAGACGCTCGTGAAAAAATGCACAACGCATCTTGTATGGCGGGAATGGCATTCGCTAACGCCTTCTTAGGAATTTGCCACTCAATGTCACACAAAATAGGTGGTAAATTCCACACAGTTCACGGTGAAAATAATGCGACCTTATTACCTTATGTAATTAAATATAACGGTACTCGTCCAGGTAAAGTTTCACTATGGCCTAAATATGAACACTACCAAGCAGCAGAAAGATATCAAGAAATTGCTCGTATGCTAGGACTAAAAGCTAGCACACCAGAAGAAGGTGTTGAATCTTATGCACAAGCTGTTTACGAACTAGGTAGAAAAGTAGGATGTCCAATGGCATTCAAAGAACATGGTTCATTCGCAAAAGGTGGTTATACTCACGAACAATTTTTAGCTTCACTAACAAAACTTGCCTTCGACTCTTATGAAGACCAATGTACGCCAGCTAACCCTCGTTTAGCGATGATTAGTGATATGAAAGAAATGTTTGAAGCGGCATGGTATGGCTACGGAGAGAAAAAATTCGTAGAAAAAATCTAATTAAAGTAACTCTCAATCAACTTTCAATAAAAAATGCAGTCTTTGGACTGCATTTTTGTTATATATAAAATATTTATATGAAGAAAATAGGGTTTAAATTTTATAAATATTTAAAAAGAAAATTCTATCTATGTAAAATATTAAGCAATTTGTGGAGTAGATGACACTGCATATGGTAGATATAACTTAATTTTAAGAGCTAAAACTTTTTATATGCTTATTTTAGTACTTTAAATAAGGCATCACCATGTGATATTCTAGAATTTGCAAGGGCTTCAACTGCTTTAAATTCTGATGAATTTACTACTATTACCATAGTAGTATCATCAAGACCTGCAGATACAATCTTGCTTAAATCAAACTTAGCAATAGCCGTTCCTGCTTTAACCTTATCACCTACTGCAACTAATTTCTCAAATCCCTCACCTTTCATTGATACAGTATCAATACCGATATGAATAAGTAGTTCAGCCCCACTTGCTGTCTTCAAACCATAAGCATGCCCTGTGTCAAATACAATAGTAACTTCTGCGTCTGCTGGTGAATAAACAAGACCTTCAGATGGCTTGACAGCAACACCTTGTCCAATAGCACCTGATGAAAAAACAGGATCATTAACATTTTCAAGAGCAACAACTTCACCTGAAAGAGGTGAAACAAATATTTCTTCTTTAACAAGTGGATTTGAAGATTTATCTATTACTTCAGTAGTTGATGCTACTTTAAAATTTTTTTCAGAAGTTACTGCTTCATCTTCAAACCCAAACATATAAGTCAATGTGAAACCAGCTATGAAGGATACTGCTACCATTAATAAATAAGGTAGAAGTTGTCCGTTCAAGTAAAGTAGTGTCCCTGGTATAATAGTAATACCGAATCCAACACCTGCAAGCCCTAGAATAGAAGCGAGAGCACCGCCTATAGCACCTGCAATCAATGAAAAGAAGAAAGGTTTACGAAAACGTAAATTCACACCAAAGATAGCTGGCTCTGTAATTCCCAGAAAAGCCGCAAGAGATGCAGGGAAAGCAAGAGCTTTCAATTTAGGATTTTTAGTTTTCACACCAACTGCTACTGTAGCCGCTCCCTGTGCTGTCATCGCCGCAGTAATAATGGCATTAAATGGGTTTGCACCAGTATTTGCAATTAACTGAGATTCCAACAAATTGAAGATATGGTGAACACCAGAAACAACGATAACCTGATGGACCCCACCAATAAAGATGCCTGGAAGACCAAATGGAAGAGCAAGAAGAGCTTTGGTAGCTGCAAGAATATAATTCTCAACAACATGAAATACTGGGCCAATAACAAACAAACCAAGGATCGACATCACAAACAATGTAACAAATGGTGTTACTAAAAGATCCAATACTTCGGGCACATGCTTTCGTACAAATTTTTCAAATTTAGCACCAACTATACCGATAATAAAGGCTGGGAGAACTGAGCCTTGCAAGCCAACTACTGGAACAAATCCAAAGAAAATAGTTGGTGTCGCATCACCGCCCTTAGCCACCTCCCAAGCATTTGGTAAAGAAGCAGATATTAGCATCATACCAAGTATGATACCAATAGTTTGATTTCCTCCAAATACACGGAAGGTTGACCATACTACAAGTGCTGGCAGAACAATAAAGGCTGTATCTGTCAAAATTTGAGAATAAACATTCAAATTTTGAGGTAGCGTAATACTTAAAGCAGCAAGTAATCCACGCAAGCCCATAAACAAACCAGTTGCTACAATTACGGGTATAATTGGAACAAATACATCACCGAATGTACGAATAGCACGTTGAAATGAATTACCTTGTTTAGCAGTTTCTGCTTTCATATCATCTTTTGAAGAAGTTGGGAGGCCGAGTGCAACAACTTCATCATAAATTTTATTAACGGTTCCAGTGCCAAAGATTATTTGATATTGTCCTGAATTGAAAAAAGCTCCCTGTACTTTCTTTATATTTTCGATAAGAGTTTGGTCAATTTTATTTTTATCTTTTACCATGACACGTAGCCTAGTTGCACAGTGGGCTACACTATTAATATTATTACATCCACCTAGAGCTTTTATGACATTTTTTGCAATTTCAGTATTGTTCATATTGTAAAAATCTCCTTTATTAAATGTTTTCTTTATTGAATTAAAAAGTATTTTAAGACGTATATATTTTTTATTATAAACTTTTTCCTTAATATGTCAAACGTTTAATATATTTTTTAATACTTTAAAATTTAAGCACAAAATCTTGCTTTTTTACAAGAAAAAGTTTACTATATTAACTATATTTATAGAAAAATAACTAAAAATGAAATAAGGAGAAAACATGCTCTTAACAAATGAAGAACGATACCGTCCTTATGAAGATTGGTCAACAGAACATATTGAAAAAATCACCAAAAATACGGAGAGTTCTCCTTGGAGAACAAGCTTTCATATCGAACCTCCACACGGTCTTTTAAACGATCCAAACGGATTTTCTTACTTTAATGGGAAATGGAATCTCTTTTATCAATACTTTCCATTTGGTGTAGCTCACGGATTAAAATCATGGTTTCATACTCAGTCAACAGATCTTGTCCACTTCGAACCTACAAGGGTCATGATATACCCCGACACTAGGCTCGACAGCCAAGGTGTTTATTCTGGATCCGCCATGCAGTTTGAAGACAAGCTTTTTCTCTTTTACACTGGGAATGTACGTGATAAAAACTGGCTTCGCCACTCTTATCAAATTGGAGCCCTAATGAGTAAAAATGGGAAAATTCAAAAAATTGATAAGATTTTGATTGATAAACCAGACGACACAACAGATCATTTTCGCGATCCGCAGATTTTCAACTTCAAGGGCAACTGCTATGCTATTATTGGGGCTCAAAATATTAATAAAAAAGGTATCATCAAACTATACAAAGCTGTAGATAATGATTATTTAAACTGGATCTATATTAATGATTTGAATTTTGATAATGATTTGACATCTTATATGATAGAATGTCCAAACCTTGTATTTATTAATGAACAACCTATTCTACTTTATTGCCCACAAGGACTAGATAAAAATATTCTTGAATACGACAATATCTATCCAAATATGTACAAAATAGCTCAATCATTTGATCCAAAAACAGCTACAGTGTTCAATCCTGGTCCACTTGAACAGCTGGATTACGGCTTTGAATGTTATGCAACTCAAGCAATCAACGCTCCCGACGGACGAGTACTTGCAATCAGCTGGCTTGGGCTACCCGACATTAAGTACCCTACGGAAAGATATGATTATCTTGGTTGCTTATCCTTGGTCAAAGAATTGAAAATAAATAATGGTAAACTCTACCAATACCCTGTTGAAGCTATTACTAGTCTCCGTAAAGATTCTCAAGTCTTTAAAGAAAAAAAAGAAACTAATAATGTATACGAATTGGAATTAACTGTAGAAAAAGATGGTTATATTGAGCTGCTTCTCTTCTCAGATTTAAACAAAAAAGGGCTAAAACTAGTTATTGACCCTGCAAATGAAAAGGTATCGGTTGATCGCAAGAACTGCGGAGAAGCTTTTGCCCTTGAATTTGGTACAAAACGCCATTGCCATATTGACAACAAGATAACAACAACTAATATTTTCGTAGATAAGTCTGTATTTGAAATTTTTATTAATAAAGGAGAAAAAGTATTTTCTGGACGCATATTCCCTTGCCAGGGTGAGACGGGAATAACTATTCTAGCAGGGAAAGCAACTGGAAATTACTACTCATTAGATTATGGTTGCAAAACTAACTGATGTCGCAAAACTAGCTGGAGTAAGTCCTACAACCGTCTCTCGTGTCATTAATAAAAAAGGATATTTGTCTGAGAAGACGATAAAAAATGTTATCGAAGCTATGCAAAAGTTAAACTACAAACCAAACAATCTAGCTAGAGGTTTACAAGGAAAATCTCCCAAACTAGTTGGTCTCATATTTCCAACCATCGGTAATATATTCTATGCAGAATTGATTGCTTACCTAGAAAAGGAATTATTCAATAGAGGATACAAAACTATTATTTGCAACAGCCAGCAGGATTCTGCCAAAGAAAAAGAGTACTTAGAAATGCTAACTGCCAATCAAGTAGATGGTATTATTTCAGGAAGTCATAACCTAGGAATTAAAGATTATGACCTAGTTACAGCTCCTATTATTGCCTTTGACCGTAATTTATCGCCTTCTACACCAATTGTCTCATCTGACAACTACAGCGGAGGTATTTTAGCAGCTAAAACACTTAAAAAAGCAGGATGCCTTCATCCAATTATGATTACAGGGAATAACAATTCCAACTCTCCTACTGGTCTTCGCCAAAGAGGATTTTCTAGTATTTTTCCAAAAGCAAAGATTTACCATATCTCAAGTGATTTCTCCCCTGTTCGCAAAGAAATAGAAATCAGAACAATTCTTAAAACAACCAAAACAGACGGTATTTTTATTTCAGATGATTTGACTGCCATACTAGTATGGAATATAATCCAATCCTTGAAATTATCTATTCCACAAGATTTAAAACTTATAGGCTACGATGGTACTTATTTCATCGAAACACATTATCCCCAACTGACAACCATCAAACAACCCCTAGCAGATATTGCTAAACTCATGGTAGATCTTCTTTTGCAAAAAATTGAGGGTTCAAGTTTAGAAAAATCTTATCTTCTACCCGTAAGTTTGTTACCAGGTAGGAGTGTCTAATATAAAACATTCAAATTAAAACACAGCTTTACTAAATTTATATATAAAAATAGTTTAGATTGATTGTTATATATATGATTATGGATGGTAAACAATACTTATCAAGCTGTAATGAAAGTTTATAAAGAAGAAATAGCAAATTCTGATAATTTAGAAGGTATAAAATTTATGCATATTTTTAAATGGTAATGCTGAAATAATTGACGGAGAAATTTTTTAATTATAATTTTGAAAAATATTATATTAAGTAATCAAATTATTTATGAGTATATCTGTAAAAAATATAAAACCAGATATTATTATAAATAATTTTAAATTAATAAATAAACTTGTGGAGTCATTTACATAAAAGAATTTGATAAAGAATATAGACTATTAAAAGAAATTGTTAATGATGATTATTACCAGTCTTTTATTGTTCAAAAAATCAAAAGTCTTATTTTGCCAGTGATAGAACTTTTGGAAAATGGTGAAAAAGATATAGCTATTATTCAAAAAACTTGATAAAATTACTTTGGTTATTA
Source organism: Gemella sp. zg-1178 (assembly GCF_018790995.1). Lineage (NCBI taxonomy): Bacteria > Bacillati > Bacillota > Bacilli > Caryophanales > Gemellaceae > Gemella > Gemella sp. zg-1178. The sequence continues at coordinate 82,112 of NZ_JAHKEI010000005.1, read as the reverse complement.
ATGATGTAAAATAAGAATTTTATGAAAATAATAGTTATATAGAAACTATTGCAAGTGATGATATGGTAGAAATAATTTCTGACATGCTAAATGTCTTTATATTGCTATAGGTATTTAAGATACTGTGGCTTAAAGATATTGCTAAAATAAAATGTAGTGATTTAATATTAGTTAAGTCACTACATTTTTATTTTAAGTACAGCTTATGTATAATTTACCGAAATGGACACTATACATTTATCTTCCCCTAGGTTGTAAGAGAAAGGAGTTATTCTCACGTAGGTTTGTGCTTAAAATATTAAGCAATTTGTGGAGTAGATGATGCTGTATATGACACATATAACTTGCATATTAATAAAATACGATTTCTAAAATATGAATATTTATGATAATCATAAGAATTTCTCTTTAGTATTTTAATTTTATCATTAATTCCTTCAAGTAGTGCGTTAGCGAAATGATTATAGATAAATGTGTTGTATAATTTTTATTTTACAAAATTTAATGGTTAAGTAAATCTTATTTTTGAATTTTTACTCAACTAGTAAAAATATATTTTTTTTGTTATAATTAGGTGTTATGAATATAGTTTATAGTAATGTTTATTAAAAAATAATTTTAATTTTACAATTTTTATTTTGAAAATTATTTATAAAAATAAATCATTTAGAAAGGAGAGCTTATGCTAATTCAATTAAATGATATTAGTAAATATTTTGTTGTTACAGAAGTATTTTCAAATGTTAAATTAGAAGTCAATGAAAAAGATAAAATTGCCATAGTCGGTCGTAACGGTGCGGGTAAATCAACACTATTAAAGATTATAGCAGGGCTGACAAGTTTTGATAGTGGGCAAAGAATGGTTGCAAAAAATACAAAAATTGGTTATCTATCCCAAGAATTTATTGTAAAAGAAGAAAGAACTATTTATGAAGAAATGCTTGACTGTTTTACAGAGATAATTGACCTAGAAAGTGATTTAGAAAAATCAGCAGCCAACCTAACGAATGAAAATATAGAAAAAGACCCAAATTTATTAAATAGATATGACAATTTACAAAATATGGTTTTAAATCATAAGGATTATCACTACAAGAGCAAGATTAAATCTGTCTTGTTCGGTTTAGATTTTTGCGAAGATGATCTGCATAAAAATATTATTAATTTTTCTGGTGGAGAAAAAACTCGTATCTCCATGGCAAAATTATTACTTAGTGAACCCGATGTTTTAATTCTTGATGAGCCGACCAACCATCTGGATATGGAAAATGTAGCCTGGTTAGAAAATTATTTAAATGCCTATAAGGGTGCAGTAATCATAGTAAGCCACGACCGTTATTTTCTTGATAAGATAGTTGATGTTGTTTATAATGTTGAATTTGCTACTTGTAAAAAATATATCGGCAACTACTCAAAATTTTTAATTCAGTATGAAGAAGATTTTGAAAAACACCTAAAAGAATATATAAGTCAACAAAAGGATATAAAAAGATTAGAAGACTTTGTACAAAAAAATATAGCAAGAGCTTCTACCAGCGGTATGGCAAAAAGTCGTCAGAAGATTTTAGATAAGATAGAACGCCTAGATAATCCTCGCAAAGATGACAAGACAGCCAACATAGAATTTACAATTAGTGAACAAAGTGGACGTGACGTTCTTAGAATAGAAGATTTAAAAGTAGGTTACGACGGAAAGCAAATAGCAAAAAATTATAATTTTGATGTGTACAAGGGCGACCGTTTAGCTATTGTCGGTAAAAATGGTATCGGCAAATCAACTCTAATAAAAACAATAGCCAAAAAACAAGAAGCCCTAGCTGGAAATATCTATTATGGAAGTAAGGTGTCATTAGGTTATTACGACCAAAAACAAGCAGAATTTCAATCATCAAAAACAGTTTTACAAGAACTGTGGGACGAATATCCGACCATGAAAGAAGCTGACGTAAGAAGTGTACTGGGAAGATTTTTATTTCCGGGAGAAGATGTACTAAAAATAGTTAGCGACCTATCAGGAGGAGAAAAAGCTAGGTTGCAACTCGCTAAACTCATGCTTGAAAAAAATAATTTATTAATCCTAGATGAGCCGACCAACCACCTTGATATAGCCAGCAAGCAGGTCTTAGAAGCGGCACTTGAAAACTATGAGGGAACAATAGTATTTGTTAGTCATGACAGGTACTTTATTAATAAGATTGCTAACAAGGTTATGGATATAAATGAACAAGGTTCTAATATTTATCTTGGTAATTTTGATTACTATCTTGAAAAAAAAGAGCAAGAATTAATACTAGAAAAAATTACCCAGACAGAAAAAACTAATCCTAATCAAAAAAAAGAAATAAATGACTACACAATCAGCAAAGAAGAAAAAAAACAAGTTCGTAAACTAGAAAGAGAAAGAGATAATCTCATTTCACAAATCGAAAATTTAGAACAAGAAATTATCAGCGTAAACAATGAACTAATTAAAGAAGAAGTTTACACAGACGCAAAGAAAACTCAAGAATATAATAATATCTTGCAGGATATAAACACAAGACTAGAAGAATTAAATACTACTTGGTTAGAAGTAGAAGAAGAATTGGAAAATTTAAAATTATAGTTTTAATCTCATAGGAGCTTATGATGAAAATAAATATAACAACATATATAGATAATGAAAAGCTACTCTTCGAAAAAAATATGGGAGACTTAGTAGAAAATGAAAAAAATTATATCCTAACTTATCAAGACAGTAAAAAAAATAATTTTGAAATTAAAATTGCTAAGGATGCGAGCAGGGCTGATATTATCAAAGACGGAGTAGTTCTAGCACTTAGTAAAAAACTTCAAAAAACAAACTATAAAACTGATTTTGGTATTGTATCCTTTAATACCCATTTACAAAAAATTAATATCCTAGAAAAAAATAAATTTATACAGTTTGAGATAGATTATAAAATATATTTTTCTGACACTGACAAACAAGATAATAAATTAAAAATTCTTGTTAATAGAAATTAAAAAAGAGATAGACGGAAATAACTCTTAATTTTGAGTTGATTTCTTTCTATCTCTTATTTTTTATTCTCCCATTACAAGAACATTAATAGTTCTATTTCTTTCTCTTAGCATATCCCAGTCAGCAAAATATACTTTTCCAAGAGAACCCATTTGCATCTGTCCATCTTTTACGATAATTGTTTGTGAGTTTGTTCCAAAAATAGATGATTTGATGTGGGCATCTGTGTTTAGCATAGTCCATGCTTCTGGTGGATAGTTAGGACTTGTTAGGCCTAAACCAAATTCTATATGTTCTGGGCCAGGACTGAAGTATTGAGTTTCAGTTGTACATCTAGGAACGATTTTATCCATTACATTGCTAATATCTACTTGTAAATATTCATCTCCATAGTAGTTTTTATCGTGCATATATTCTTCAAAATATAATGAACAAGTTGTGTGCGAACTTGTTAATGTGATTATCCCATTTTTAATACCGCTTTTAGCAACTATTTCTTTTGCTTGTGGAGTAATATCATGATAAGATACACGATTTTGTACAGTAGTTACCTTAATATCTTCGTGATGAAATTTCATTTTTTTATACCATCTGAAAAATTCAGATTTCCTTTCTTTATTTTTTATTTTCTCTGTCTTTGTAGGCTTTAAGCATAGCTTGTAACATGTCGTCTACGGTTTGTTTAGGGTCTTTTGCTTTTATGATACCACTTGTTCCTCCGGTAGAGTCAGCTCCCAAATAGATAGCACGGTATACATCTTCTGCAGTAGAAACACCCGCTGCTTGTAAGACTTGTGTATTAGGATTTGCTTCTTTTACTGCTTTGTTTGTTTCTATCATGTATTCATCAGAACTTGTTTGTCCAGTTCCAACTAATTCATCTGGCTCACAAATAATAATATCTGCTCCGAGTCTTGCAGCTTTTTTAGCGTCGTTAATTCCGTTAGCACAAACAACAGATTGTATACCCAACTCTTTGCATTTTGCCATAGATTGCTCTAGTTCTTCATCGGTAATTTTATGTTCAACATGATTTAAGAATGTAGCACGCACTCCAACATTATAAAGCATTTCTCCAACTATTTTTCCCATACCACGTCCTGGTGATATTCCGTCCATGTGCTGAGCTGTTATAGTAAGATACTTAGTATTTTCTGCTATTGTTTTAAGTTCTACATAAGGTGCAGTAAATAAAATATCTACATCATATTCTTTTGCCTTTTGGTCAGCAAATTTTGCCAAGTCTAATAATTCTTCACCATACAGGTATGATTTTGGATTTATTACAAGGTAAGGTACTCTTAATCCCATATTTATTCTCCTTTAGTTTCAAAAACATTGAAGTAGTGTAGCAGAGTATTTTTAATAGCTTCTTTAACTTCTTCTTTATGTTCGTAGTAGTTGTTAGATTTTGAATTGACAACTGATTTGTGTGAAGCTTTTAAAAAGTCTGTATAGATATTAATTTTTCTTATACCATTAGTTGCACAATTATTTAAGTTTTCATCTCCAGATGATGAGCCACCATGTAAGACTAGAGGTGTGTCTATTGCTGCATCTATTTCTTTTAAGCGTTCGATACTAATATTAGGTTCACCTACATAAGTTCCATGACTTGTTCCAATAGAAATTGCTAGAGAATCTACATTAGTTTGTTTTACAAATTCTTTAGCTTCTTCTACACTTGTATAAACATTTCCGTCGCTACCAACAGCACATTCAACTCCGATAACATCTCCGCTTCCTACATGACCAATTTCTGCTTCAACAAATATTCCCTTGCTATGAGCATAGTCAACAACTTCTTTTGTTAGTCTAACATTTTCAGCAAATTCTTTTTCTGAAGCATCTATCATTACAGAAGTAAAACCTAAATCAATAGCTTTTTTTACACTTGCTAAACTTTGCCCGTGGTCTAGGTGTAATATTATTTTTGCCTTGCTATTTTCTGCATAAAATTTTCCTAGCAGGGCAGCTTTTTCCATACTTATATATTCAGAGTGGGCTTCTGCAAAAGCAATTATTAATGGTTTGTTAGTTTCTTCTGCCGCTTCAATGTATGCTTCTAACATTTCTTGGTTGATAAAATTTGCAGCAGGTATTGCATAATTATATTTATCAGCATGATTAAATGCTTCTTTTACGTTTATTAATGTCATATTTTCTCCTTTTTATTTTATTTTTTCATAGAATGATATAGCATTTATTATTGCAGCTTCGTGGGCAAATTTTTCTTTAGCCTCTTTAATAAAAAGTCCGTCTATATTTTCTATTTTCTTAAATTTAGCAAATACTGTACGCCCCTTCATAAGTTCTCCGTATTCTATTTTTCCTGTTTTGTTTATAACTAATATTGCTATACTACCTTGTTTGAGAATTTTTTGATTTTTACCAGTTGAAATGTAAGATGTTGGATATTCTTTTTTTAGTCTAGCAGTTTTTTCCTTATATTTTTTCATTTGTTTGAATGATAGAAAAATATTTATAACATAAACTATTACTATGGCTATCAGTATTTTCATTTTATAAGCTCCTAATTATTTGTTTAAATTCAGCAGAACTATTTGTGTTTATAAGAGAGTTCATAAGTTCTACATCTTGACCTATATTCATTATATCATCATAAATTTTTATTATTAAGTCTGGGTCTATCATTTCTTCTTTTGGATAGGCAGTTAAAATAATAAATTTTACTATTTTATTACAATGATAGCATTCTTCTTTTAAAACACCAATAGCTATTACTGGTTCTTGTATTAATTCACTCGTATAGTGGGGAAGCATTATCCCATTATCAAAAATAGTAGGATTAACTTCTTCTCTATCAATAATATATTTTTTAAATTTTTCATTTACCTTGTTAGAGTCTATTAGACTATCAATCATATCTACAAGAATTTCTTTGTAATCACTACTTTTATAAAAATGAATATGGTTGTCTTGAATAAATTTTAAGATAAAAGAATTATTATCTTCATTATCGTTAAAATTATTTATATACAAAGTATTTTCAATAAGATTAAGTATTTCATTTTCGTTAAATAAGGTATCTATCTTTATAATGGGTAGTGATATAGACTGAAATACTTTTGTATTGGGAGATATGGTTGTAAAAACTATCTGATATTCGCTATGGTCTATTTTGGCAAATTCATAGATAGAAAAAACGTCAATTTTACTGTCAGAGCTAAGCATTCTCTTTAATCTAGCTTTTAAAAGCATAGAAGTTCCCAAACCATTTTCGCAAACTAGGGCAAAGTTTTTAAGTTTAGAAACTTTGGCTTTATTATTTTCTAGTAAGGCTCCAAAGTGAATTGCAATTAAGGCAGTTTCACTTTCTGATACATTAACTCCTAATTCATCTTCTATTATTTTTGATGATAATTCAGCTAGACGATAGGCAAATTTATATTTCTTTTTAATGTCGTAAGTGCTAGTGTTATTGATTTGAACATTGAATATTATACGATTAATTGAATAATTTAGGTGCAGGGCAAGATTTTTTAATAATTTTTTATCATTTATTACAAAACCTATATCCTGATTAATTTTCAACCATATCTTATCCATAATTCTAATAACAAAGTTATCAATATTTTCTTCGTCATATATTTCACTCACTGCAGCATTACGTGTCAAAAATGGAATTGATAGATAAATTCTACCATTTTCATTTACCTTAATATCAAAATATTTTTCTATTAATTCTCCAACACTGTCAGTATATTTACGTAGGTAAGAGTGGTTAGTTATTACAGAATGTTTTTTCTCGATATGATTTATAATATAACCTTTCTTAACCCTATAAAGCATAATAAGTATGTGTTTAATAATTTCATCAAGTATTAATTTGGTTGTATTATAATTATTTTCCGTAAGAAAATTATAAATATCTGTTTTTAGTGATTTAATAATATGAGTTTCTAATTTGAGATATTTGTTATTAATCATTTCTATTGTGTAATTTTCACAACAGTAATTTAAGATTAATAATCTTATATCTATTTCATTATAGTCAAGATAGCTACCTATATTTTTTTTACTTTTTATTTTACAACTAAATTTCTTTAAAATTTTATCTACTTCCTTCATATCGCCAATTAGTGTAGTTTTACCAATATTTATTTGGTAGGCTAACTCATCTAATGTGGCAATACCGTCAAGCTCAACAAAATAATCAATAATATATTTTATTCTATCTTCTCTGCTGTTTAAAGCTAGATTTTTTTGATTGTTTTCCTTTAAAAATTTGTTGAACAAGGTTTTGTCGTAAATATTAAGATAAACACCCTTTGTTCTGTGGGCTTCTATCGAAATAATATTTACAAGTTCTTCATTAATTCTTTTTATATAATTACGAATACTTCTGTCAGAAACACTTAGCTCTTGAGATAATTTATTGATTGGAATAAATCTCTCTTCTGCTAGCAAATTAATAATTTTTAAGTCCTTATTGTCAATTATTGGTATTTGCATAAATGCTCCTTTCAGAAGTATCATAATATATAGTATAATTTGATTATATCAAGTTTTAATTTTTAATGTAAAATATTTTTTATTAAAATAATTTTTCTTGTAGTTGTCTTAGGTGGTATAGGGTAGTAGACTTATCTATTTCTACCATATCATAAGTTATGATTTCACCTTTTTTAATATCTTTAAGAACTTTTGTTTTCTTGTCAACTAAACCAAGAGGTACTGCATTCATTTCTTTTGCATTTTCGTATGTATCTATTAAACCGTAGCAAGTGTATGCTCCGTATCCGTCCATGTATTCTCCAGCTTTCAAATCTTTTTTAGCAACAGTAAGAACTTCTGCAACTAGTCCAGCCTTAGGAACAATAGTTGGTTTATTTTCTAAAACTGCCATTGCAACTGATAGCGGAGTTTCTAATGAACAAAGATGATATGGTCTATATAGTACATAGTTAGGTCCATCTCCCATACTTACATATTTCATTTCGTGATTAACTGATGGTAACTTGTGGGCAACTATTGCAAAAACTCCAGGAGCAATACCATTTACAAAATCTACAACTCCGTATTTATTTAATACTCCACCTTCTTCTTTCAATGAGAATTTTTGCGGTAGGTCTTTAACGTCAGATACGATACCGTGAGCACCACGAACATCTGGTACCATTCCAGTAGCATTACACATTAAAGCCATCTCCACCATTGTTTTAGTTCCTTCTTTAAATGAAGTAATCATGTGTGGGTTTGCCCCTCTTCTTAGGGCATCTTCTCTTACTGAATCTGGATTTGCGTCAAAGTCTAGGGGATTATTTTTTCCTTTACCAATTACACGAACTTCAAATCCCATTGCGTCTGCAAAATCATATAATTCCATTACAGCACCTGGTTCATCACCGGCAGAACCTGTAAAAATAACTCCAGCGTCATCAGCTAATTTTTTCAGTATTGGTCCAACAACACAATCAGTTTCAGCATTTAACATTACGATATGTTTTTTATTAAGAATAGTATTAAATGCTATCTCAGCTCCAAGAGCAACCCCACCAGTTGCGTCGACAACTGCTTGAATTTTTTCAGCCTTGCATCCAATTAAGAAATCTTTACAAACAACACGTTTTCCGTCTGCAATAGCTGCATTAGCTTCTTCTACATTATTTACTTCTACTATTTGACTTGGGTCAACTCCAGAATCAGTGAATGCTTTTTTAGCATTTTCTATATTTATATCTACAACTATTGTAGCTTCCATACCTTTCATAGTTGCCATTTGACTAACCATACCGTTACCCATTTGACCTGCACCAACTAGAGTAACACGAATTTTTTCTCCTTTAGCTTCTAGTTCAGCTAATTTTCTATTTAAACCAAACATTTTTTTCTCCTCCTAATAATGTTTTTATTTTTTAGATTATTTAATAGTAAATTTATCTCCGATTTTAATATTTTTTAGTTCACCAAATACTGCTATCTCTCCTGGTAAATTAACTTCACCACTTCCTGTAAAACGCATAGTTAAATGACCGATATTTTTAAAAGTTTCTAGTGCGACATCACCGACAGCGGTAACGTATAATTCATTTTCGCCAATTCTTATTTCATCACCGACAGCTATATCTTCTAATAGTTGAGATGACTTGTGAACCAAGGCAATATCTTTGAGTGATTCATCTAGGACACTGTCATTAAATAGAATTAAACTTTTAATTCCTTCATATAATGATAGAGCGTCTCCTCCGATATTAACCACTTCAGAATTATATTTCATCTAAAATTCCTCCCTGCTATTTAATTTATAATTTTATTGTACTTTTAATAAAAAAAATCATAAATACATAAATTTTCCATTTGCGATGAAAAAATATGTATTTATCTAAAAAAATAATATACTTATAATGAAATCGTAAACAAATTATTTTTAGGAGGTAACATTATATGTTAGATAAAATCACACATGGTATAGAAGCTTTTATAGGTCTTTTTAAAGCTGGTGGTGAAACTTTTGTAGGTTTAGTTACAGGAATTTTACCAACTTTAATAGTTCTTATGGTTGCTATTAATTCTATTATTAAAATTATTGGTGAATCTCGTGTTGATAGATTTGCTCAAAAAATATCAAAATATTCATTTGCACGCTATTTGGTTCTACCATTTTTAGGAGTTTTCTGTTTAGCTAATCCTATGTGCTACACATTCGGTAGATTTTTAAAAGAAGAACACAAGCCAGGTTATTACGACGCAGCTGTATCTTTTGTACATCCAATAACTGGATTATTCCCACACGCAAATCCTGGAGAACTTTTTGTATGGTTGGGTATTTCAGCAGGACTTACAACTCTAGGGCAGTCAACTACTAAATTAGCCCTAGTATATTTCTTAACAGGATTAGTTGTAATCTTTATTAGAGGTATGGTAACAGAAAAAATTTACAAATATTTAGCAGGTAAATCTAAAAAATAAGAGGTGGAGAAAATGACGAAAGAAGTTTTAATTCAAAAAGGTCCTTCTGGTTGGGGAGGTCCACTTAGAATAAGAAAAGAAGAAGGAAAAGATGTAATTTTATCTATGACTTCAGCAGGTATTGAACCTGTAACAGAAAAATTAGCAGAATTGTTAGATTGTAGAATAGTTGATGGTTTTAAAACTGGAGTTGATGATAGTGAAATTTTAGTAGCTGTTATTGATTGTGGAGGAACTGCAAGATGTGGTGTTTATCCTAAGAAAAATATTTTTACAGTTAACGTAAAACCAACTGGAAAAACTGGACCACTAGCTCAATTTATTACAGAAGAGCTTTACGTTTCAGCTGTTGGTCTTGAACAAATTACAGTAACTGACGGAGCAGATGCACCAGCTCCTAAAAAAGCAGTTGTGAGTAATACAGGAGTTAAAAAACCTGAAAATTATGATGAAATTAAACGTCAAGCTAAAGAACAAGTTAGTGGAAGTTTTATTATGAAACTTGGTCAAGGAGTAGGAAATGTTGTCGCTAAATTTTATGAAGCAGGACGTGAAACTATAAATGTTGTAATCGGAAGTGTTTTACCGTTTATGGCTTTTGTAAGTATGCTTATGGGACTAATACTAGCATCTGGACTTGGTGATTTAATTGCAAAAGGAATATCACCATTTATTGGAAATATTTTTGGTCTAGTTGGAATTTCAATTATCTGTGCTATCCCATTACTATCTCCAATATTAGGACCAGGTGCAGTTATTGCTCAAGTAGTTGGTACTCTTATCGGTACACAAATTGGTTTAGGAGTTATTCCAGCTTACCTAGCCTTGCCGGCACTATTTGCGATTAATTCACAAGTAGGTTGTGATTTCGTACCAGTAGGTTTAAGTTTGGGAGAAGCAGAAGCAGAAACAATCGAACATGGGGTTCCAGCTCTATTCTACTCAAGATTAATTACTGGACCGCTGTCAGTAGTAATTGCTTATGCAGTAGCTTTATTATTCCTATAAAATTATTTAAGTTATAAAAAACAATTTTTCTTTATAAACTATTAAATTTTTAAAATATATTTTGAAGAAAAAAGACGACTATCTAGTCGTCTTTTTTAGATATATATTTATTGTATATGTGTAAAAATATTATAGGAGTTATTAAACTATTTAAAGATGACAGTAATACCGATAGTGTATTACCTATTATGTTATGATTTTTAAATAGTCGGATAAGTCCATGTATTATTGCTGATGTAATAATAAATATTATGACTAAATATATTTTTGATTTCTTCTTTCCATAATTACTTGTCCTATTTTTTAATTTATTTTTTATTAATTTTTTATTAATTAGTCTTGTGATTTTCTTTTTCTAATATTTTTATGTATTTATTTACTAGTGGTGTAAAGACTAAAGAAGTTACTATTCAGAAAATTATATTTATTACAGTTATTAGAATAAGTTTTTTTATATAACTTTCCTAATTTTATTTAAAGTTAAAAAATTATAGTTATTTCAATATAAAAATAAGATACAAAAATTTTAAAATCAATATGAAAATAAAGGGATAAAAAATTTTTTAATAATACATTTGTTTAAAATATATTTAGAAAATTTTATTGTTAAAATAAAAATTACTTACTAATAAAATTACAAGATAGCTGTAAAATAATTTATTTAAAAATCTATTTTTTATATAAGGTTCTTTTATTATTTTATTTGACAATATCTTTTTTATAATTTATAATTATATTAATATAAAAATAATAAAAATTCTTTTAAATAGTCCAGAGAGGCTAGTAAGGAAATATTTTAAGACATGGCTTGCTATGTTTATTAATGAAGATGAAATTACTACTCTGACTTAGGTCGGAGTATTTTTTTGAGGTGAGAAATGAAGAAGAGAATTTTATTCGATGAAGATACAATGTCAAGAATGATTAGCCGCCTTGCTCATGAAATTTTGGAAAAAGGTTATGAAGTAAATAGTCTTGTTTTGGTCGGAATAAAAACTCGTGGTGTTTTTCTTGCCAAACGCTTAAAAGAAAAAATAAAAGCTATTGACGGAGTTAATGTTGCTATTGAAACTTTGGATATAACTTTTTATCGTGATGATTTGGAAAAAGATTTTAGTGAACCTAAGGTTAAAAATACAAATTTCAAACTTGACTTAACTAATAAAATAGTAGTTATAGTTGATGATGTATTGTATACGGGTCGTACTGTTCGTGCGGCGATAGATGCAATAATGGATGTAGCTCGCCCAAAGGCTATTCGCTTAGCCATACTTGTTGACAGAGGTCATAGGGAGCTACCAATTCGTGCAGACTATGTAGGGAAAAATATTCCTACTTCAAGCAGAGAAAATATAAAAGTACAACTAAAAGAAGTTGATGACAAAGATATGGTTGTACTCATAACTTAATACAATATCTTTTTAAGGGTAGCCCTGTGAGGCTAACAAGAGATTTATAGAATTTACTAGGGTAAGTCTATTTATCACGCCTTGTTTGCCAGAGCAGATGAGGTGTTTTTATTTTGTATAATAATTTAGTCAAAGGAGAATGATATATGCCAAAAAATTTAGTAGCTATGTCTGATTTATCAAATGAAGAAGTTTACGAATTAATAAGGAGGGGGTTAGAATTAAAAAATGGGGCTAAGCCTCTAGCAAGAGAAGATTTATTTGTTGGGAATTTATTTTTTGAAAATTCAACTAGAACAAAACACAGTTTTGAAGTTGCAGAACATAAATTAAAGTTAAATGTTATTAATTTTGAAACTTCAACATCTTCAATCAACAAGGGGGAAAGTTTATACGATACTTGCAAAACTTTGGAAATGATAGATTGTAAAATTTTGGTGATTAGACACCCAGAACGTGAGTATTATAAAAATTTAAGAAAATTAAATATTCCTCTTGTATCTGGTGGGGATGGTAGTGGTGAACACCCGAGCCAGTGTTTACTAGACCTGATGACCATGTATGAACGTTTTGGAAAAATTGAAGGTTTGAATGTTGTGATAGTGGGTGATATAAAAAATTCCAGAGTAGCCCGTTCAAATTATAATATTTTAACTAGGCTTGGGGCGAAAGTAAATTTTGTATGCCCAGAAGTTTTTGTTGATAAGACGCTAGGGCAAGTAGTAGATTTTGATGAAATAATTTCTCAAGTAGATGTTTGTATGTTGCTAAGAGTGCAACATGAACGCCATGACGGACAAGTAATATTCGATAAAGAAAGTTACCACACAGGTTACGGCCTAACACTTGAAAGATATAAAAAATTAAAAGATGGTGCAATAATAATGCATCCAGCTCCAGTAAATAGGGGAGTAGAAATAGCTGATGAACTTGTAGAAGCAGAAAAATCATTAATATTTGAACAGATGAAAAATGGTATGTATGTTCGCCAAGCTATTTTAGAAAAAATAATAAGAGATAATAATTTATAAGGAGTTTACAATGATACTTTTAAAAAACGGAAAAATATTAGAAAATGGGAAATTAGTAAAAAAAGATATTCTTATTGACGGAAAATATATAAAAGAAATTGCAGATGAAATTAATGAAAGTTCAGAAAAAATTTATGACCTAAACGGAAAATTTATTTCACCAGGTTTTATTGATGTTCATGTTCATTGGCGAGAACCGGGCTTTTCTTATAAAGAAACAATATACCAAGCCTCAAGAGCAGCAGCAAGAGGTGGATTTACAACAGCCATGCCAATGCCAAATCTAAATCCAGTTCCAGATAGTTACGAAAATCTAAAACAGCAATTAGATATTATAGAAAAAGATAGTGTAATCAGAGCCATAGCTTACGGAGCAATTACCAAAGGTGAGTTGGGTCAAGACTATGCAGAATTTGAAGAATTAAATGATTATGTATTTGCATTTTCTGATGATGGTCGTGGAGTTCAAGATGCAAATATGATGTACCAATCAATGAAAATTGCAGCCAAGTTAAACAAGGCGATAGTTGCTCACTGTGAAGATAATTCTTTAATACTGGGTGGTTGTATGCATTGTGGTAAGAGAAGTAAAGAATTAGGGCAAAAAGGTATTCCATCTGTTTGTGAATCTGTGCAGATAGCTAGAGATGTTTTACTAGCAGAAGCGGCAGGTTGCCATTACCATGTTTGCCATGTATCAACAAAAGAATCTGTTAGGGTAATAAGAGATGCTAAGCTAGCCGGAATAAAAGTTACTTGTGAAGTTTGTCCTCACCATTTAATCAGCGATGAAAATGATATTCCTGAAGCAATAGGAATGTGGAAGATGAATCCACCTCTAAGAGCTAGCGAAGATAGACAAGCACTAATTGCTGGAGTTTTGGACGGAACAATAGATATTATAGCAACAGACCACGCACCACATGCACCACATGAAAAAGAAGTTCCGATGGCAGAATCAGCATTTGGAATTGTCGGTTCTGAAACAGCCTTTTCTCAACTTTATACTTACTTTGTAAAAACTGGAATTTTTACTTTGGAACAACTTGTAGATATGATGTCTAGCAAGGTGGCAAGAACATTTGATTTACCTTATGGGAAATTAGAAGCTAATGAACTAGCTGATTTAGTCGTAATAGATTTAGAACGTAAAGAAAAAATTAATCCAGATAAATTCTTATCAAAAGGACGCAACACGCCATATACAAATCAAGAAATTTATGGCATACCAGAACTAACATTTGTAGATGGGAAAATAGCTTACTGTGATGAAGAAATTTTTAAATAAAATATAGGGTAGCAAAATTTACTAAAAAATATTTTTACATTATTAAAATTATACGGAGGAAAAGATGTATAAGCAAGATAGACAATTAATATTAGAAGATGGAACGATATATAAGGGTTACGGATTTGGTGCCGAAACAGAAATGAAAGGTGAAGTAGTTTTTAATACGGCTATGACCGGTTATCAAGAAACTTTATCTGACCCTTCATACAATGGACAAATTGTAACATTCACATACCCATTAATCGGTAATTACGGGATAAATAGAGATGATTATGAAACTATCAATCCGACAATAAAAGGAATGGTCGTAAGAGAAATTTGTCAAAAGCCCTCAAACTTCCGTCAAGAATTTACTTTAGATGAAGTTTTAAAAGAATTAGACATACCTGGTATTGCTGGAATTGATACTAGAAGCTTAACAAGAAAAATCAGGGAAGCAGGAACTATAAAAGGGGTAATCACATCAATAGAAAAAAATAGTGATGAAGTTTTAGCTGAATTACGTTCTACGGATTTACCAACAGACCAAATAAACCAAGTTTCTACAAAAAAATCATTCATGTCTTCTGGTAGAGGATATAGGGTTGTACTTCTTGATTGTGGAGCAAAATCTGGGATAGTAAGAGAACTAAACGCAAGAGATTGCGATATTATAGTCATGCCTCACAACTCTACTGCTAAAGAAATTTTACGTCAAAAACCAGACGGTATAATGTTAAGTAATGGACCAGGCGACCCAACTGATGTACCAGAAACAATCGAAACAATAAAAGACTTAATACCACAAGTTCCTATTTTTGGAATTTGTATGGGACACCAACTTATAGCCCTAGCGAGTGGAGCAAAAACTTATAAACTAAAATTTGGTCATAGGGGAGCTAACCAACCAGTAAAAAATATTTTGACTGGTAGGGTTGATATAACTTCTCAAAATCACGGTTACGCAGTTGATATAGAATCATTAAAAGATACGGACTTAGAATTAACTCACATAGCTGTTAATGACGGAACGTGCGAGGGAGTTAGACACAAAAAATATCCAGTCTTTTCAGTTCAATATCATCCAGAAGCATCACCAGGACCACACGACCCAAATTATTTATTTGATGAATTTATAAATAATATGAAAAATTTTAAAGAAAGTAATAAGTAAGGAGAAGAAAAATGCCAAAAAGAACAGATATAAAAACTATTCTAGTAATAGGTTCAGGTCCAATCATAATTGGACAAGCAGCAGAATTTGATTATGCAGGAACACAAGCCTGTCTATCTCTTAAAGAAGAGGGCTACAAGGTAATTTTGGTAAATTCAAATCCTGCTACCATAATGACAGATAAAGAAATAGCAGATAAGGTTTATATAGAACCCCTTACTCCAGAATTTATTACAAAAATTATTCATAAAGAAAGACCAGATGCCCTGTTGCCAACTTTAGGAGGACAGGTAGGTCTTAATATGGCAGTTGAGTTACACAAAAGAGGAGTATTAAAAACTTATAATGTAGAATTGCTAGGAACAAAATTATCTTCTATCGAGCAAGCAGAAGACAGGGAATTATTTAGAGATTTAATGTATGAACTAAATGAACCAGTTCCTGAATCAGAAATTATTAATAATTTGGAGCAGGCTTATAAGTTTGTAGAAAAAATTGGTTATCCAGTAATCGTTCGTCCAGCCTTTACCATGGGTGGAACAGGTGGAGGAATTTGCCATAATCCAAAAGAATTAGAAGAGATAGTAGGAAATGGTTTGCACTATTCACCTGTAAATCAGTGTCTACTAGAAAAATCTATTGCTGGTTACAAAGAAATAGAATATGAAGTAATGCGTGATTCTAACGACACAGCTATTGTAGTGTGTAATATGGAAAATATTGACCCAGTAGGAATACATACAGGAGATTCTATTGTGGTAGCTCCATCACAAACTTTAACGGATAGAGAATATCACATGCTAAGAGATGTTTCATTAAAAATAATTAGAGCCTTAAAAATTGAAGGTGGTTGTAATGTTCAATTAGCTCTTGACCCAGCATCATTTAAGTATTACATTATCGAAGTAAATCCTAGGGTATCTCGTTCTTCGGCTCTTGCGTCTAAAGCTACTGGTTACCCAATAGCAAAAATTGCAGCAAAAATTGCAGTAGGTTTAACTCTTGATGAAATTATAAATCCAGTTACGAAAGTTTCTTACGCTTGTTTTGAACCGGCACTTGATTATGTAGTAAGTAAAATTCCACGTTTCCCATTCGATAAATTTGAGCATGCAGACAGAAAATTAGGAACTCAGATGAAGGCCACTGGTGAAGTTATGGCAATGGGTAGAACCTATGAAGAATCTTTACTAAAAGCTATTCGTTCATTAGAGTATGGAGTTCATCATTTAGGTTTACCTAATGGAGATGATTTTGAACTTGACTACATAATGAAACGTATCAAGCAAGCTGGAGATGAAAGATTATTCTTTATAGGAGAAGCCTTAAGAAGGGGAGTAAGCACTAAAGAAATACATGATTTAACAAAAATCGATATGTTCTTCTTGGATAAAATGCAAAATATTATAAATATTGAGCATGAATTAAAAAATAATCCTAAGGATATAGAGTTATTACTTTATGCTAAACGTTATGGATTTTCAGACAAGGTAATTGCACATAGATGGAATATGACAGAAGAAGAAATTTATAATTTGCGTAAAGATAAAAATATAAAACCAGTATTTAAAATGGTTGATACTTGTGCGGCAGAATTTACATCATCAACACCATATTTCTATTCAACTTATGAATTTGAACAAGAATCAATAGTTAGTGATAAGAAAAAAGTTATTGTTCTTGGTTCTGGTCCAATAAGAATTGGTCAGGGTGTAGAATTTGACTATGCAACTGTTCATACGGTAATGGCTATTAAAGAAGCAGGTTATGAAGCAATAATTATTAATAACAATCCAGAAACAGTTTCAACTGATTTTTCTATTTCTGATAAATTATATTTTGAACCACTAACAACAGAAGATGTAATGGAAATTATTGAACATGAAAAACCTATGGGAGTTGTTGTGCAATTTGGTGGACAAACTGCCATAAATTTAGCAGATAGTTTAGCTAAAAAAGGAGTTAAAATTTTAGGAACGCCCCTAGAAGAAATAGATAATGCAGAAAATCGTGATAAGTTTGAACACCTATTACGCAAGTTAGAAATTCCACAGCCTTTAGGAAAAACTGCATTCACAACAGAAGAAGCGGTACAACATGGAAAAGAAATAGGCTATCCTGTTTTAGTTCGTCCTTCTTATGTGCTTGGAGGACGAGCTATGGAAATTGTATATAAAGAAGAAGAGTTACGCCACTACATGCAAAATGCTGTAAAAGTTTCGCCAGAACATCCAGTTCTTGTCGATAGATACTTGGTCGGAAAAGAAATAGAAGTAGATGCAATATGCGATGGACAAACAGTCGTTATACCAGGAATAATGGAACATATCGAAAGAGCAGGAGTTCACTCTGGAGATTCAATAGCAGTTTATCCACCACAAAGTTTAAACAAAGAAGAAATAAATACACTAATTGATTATACAATTCGTTTGGCAAAAGGATTAAATATTGTAGGACTTTTAAATATTCAATATGTTATTAGCAAAGGTGAAGTTTTTGTATTAGAAGTAAATCCAAGAAGTTCTCGTACAGTTCCATTCTTGAGTAAAATAACAAATGTTCCTATGGCAAAACTTGCTATGCAGGCAGTCTTAGGAGAAAAATTATCAGATAAGGGCTACACTACTGGACTTGTTAAAGAAGCGGAAAAAATATATACAAAAGTTCCCGTATTTAGTTTCCAAAAATTAAAAGATGTTGATACAACATTAGGACCAGAGATGAAATCAACTGGAGAAGTAATGGGTGTTGATAAAACTTTAGAAAAATCTTTATACAAAGGTTTGGTTGCAGCTGGAATTAAGATAAAAGATAATGGTAATGTTTTATTTACAGTAAGTAAAGATGCTAAACCAGAAGCGTTAAAATTAGCAAAACGTTTTGCAGATATAGGCTATAATATAGTCGCAACAAAAGGAACAGCAGATTATTTATCTGAACATGGCTTGAGAATAGAAAGAGTAAACAAGATAACAGAAAATGAAAATACGGTACTTGATGCAATTTATGGTGGCAAGATAGATGTGATAATAAATACAACATCAAAAGAAAAACGTAGTACGAGTGATGGCTTTAAAATAAGAAGAGCAGCAAGTGAACAAGATGTTATTTGTTTAACTTCACTAGATACGGCTAATGCTTTAATCAGTGTCTTAGAATCAATGAGTTTTACAATAGCAGAAGTTTAAAAATATAAACTAAGTAAATATAAAATATTATACAAATAATTTATTTACAAATTTAAAAAATAAAAAAATTATTTATATAAATTTTTAAAATAAAAAAAAATATTTTTAACTTAAGTATAATATTTTATATAGTTACTTATTATTTGATTTTAAAATTAAAAATCATAGGAGGAAAAAATGCAAGTAGAATTAACAAAAGTTATCGAGAATAAAAATATTGCTCATAATATTTTTAAAATAACCTTGCAGGGAGATATAGTAAAAAATATGAACCAAGCAGGGCAATTTGTAAATATTAGGATAAATAATTCAAATGAATACTTGTTAAGACGTCCAATTTCTATATGTGAAATTAATAAGGAGCAGAATACTTTTGTGATGATTTATCGTGCAGAAGGTGCTGGAACAAAAATTATTTCTCAAATGAAAAAAGGAGATGTGGTTGATATACTTGGACCTCTCGGTAATGGATATGATATATCAAGTTTAAAAAAAGGTCAGACTGCTCTGCTTGTTGGAGGTGGCATCGGAGTACCACCCCTTTATGAACTTGCAAAAAAATTTAGGGCAGCAGGAATAAATACTATCCACATACTAGGCTTTAATAATCAAGGTGATGTTTTTTATGAAGAAGAATTTAAAAAATTGGGTAATACTTATGTAGCAACAGCAGATGGAAGTTATGGCGAAAAAGGTTTTGTAACTGATCTTATTAAAAAATATAATTTACAGTATGACAAGTATTATAGTTGCGGACCGCTGCAAATGTTAAATGCCTTAAAAAATTTAAATCCTGATAAGGAAGGTTATATTTCTTTAGAAGAGAGAATGGCGTGTGGAGTTGGTGCATGCTATGCCTGTGTCTGCAAAACAGAATTTGATGATACGGCTAGAGTTTGTTATGACGGACCTGTTTTCAAGGCTGAGCAAGTTATATTTTAGGAGGTTATTATGAATGATAGATTAAGAGTAGAAATACCGGGACTTGACCTAAAAAATCCAATTATTCCCGCTTCGGGCTGCTTTGCTTTTGGAATAGAATATGCAAATTTTTATGATTTATCAAAATTAGGTGCAATCATGATAAAGGCAGCGACAAAAGAAAAAA
Source organism: Gemella sp. zg-1178 (assembly GCF_018790995.1). Classification (NCBI taxonomy): domain Bacteria; kingdom Bacillati; phylum Bacillota; class Bacilli; order Caryophanales; family Gemellaceae; genus Gemella; species Gemella sp. zg-1178. Next base: position 61,987 of record NZ_JAHKEI010000005.1, on the reverse strand, counting down.
GAAATGGCAATCCAACGCCAAGAATTGCAGAAACTTCGAGTGGAATGTTAAATGCTATTGGGCTTCAAAATCCAGGAGTTCACAGGATAATAGAAGAGAAATTACCACAATTAGAAAAATATGATGTTCCTATTATTGCCAATGTCGCTGGAAGTGAGATAGATGATTATGTTTATGTAGCAAAACATATTTCAAAATCTCCTAATGTCAAAGCCTTGGAACTTAATATTTCTTGTCCCAATGTAAAACATGGCGGAATACAATTTGGAACAGACCCGGAAACTGCAAAAAATCTAACGAAAAAAGTAAAAGCAGTATCAAGTGTGCCAGTTTATGTAAAACTTTCTCCCAATGTAGCTGATATTGTAGCAATGGCAAAAGCAGTTGAAGAAGGTGGAGCTGATGGAATAACTATGATAAACACTCTAGTTGGTATGAGATTGGATAAAAAAACAGGCAAACCAATTATAGCAAATTTAACTGGTGGTTTGTCAGGTCCTGCTATAAAACCAGTAGCCATTCGTATGGTCTACCAAGTTGCACAGGCTGTAAAAATTCCAATTATTGGTATGGGTGGAATTATGAATGAATGGGATGTTATAGACTTTATTTCAGCTGGAGCTTCAGCTGTGGCAGTCGGAACTGCAAATTTCACCGACCCCTATGTATGTCCAAAAATAATAGAAAAATTACCTCAAGTTCTTGATGAATTAGGAGTAAATCACATTTTAGATTTACAGGGAAGAGCCTTTAGATAAAAGAATATTTAAAGAATATTTAGAAATTGTAAAAATCCAAGTCATGTTTACTTAATAAAAATATAATTAGAGAGTTATCAAGAAGAAGTAAGTATTGATAAAGTTCAATATTTTCCTAGTTTATTATAGCTTTTCAAATATTAAAAATATATATACAATTTTAGATAACAGCATTAAAATTTTTAATAGGCAATAAAAAATAATTATTTATTAGATTACGCACAAATTTTTGTAAAAAATGTATAATGTTATGATTTTACCGATAAATTTTTAAAAAGAAAATTATTTGCAAGTGTTGAAAGTAAAATGCGAGAGTTTGTTAAATAATATAGATTTCTATACGAATTATCTGGCTAATTTTAGATAGAAATTATACTGCACCTAAAGAGGTAAAATTAGAAATTATAAATCTTTTAGCTAACTTTTTAAAAATATTAAAAAATTAGAAAAAACATGTAAATTGTATAATTAAATGTAGAATTTATTATAAGGCTTGGTTTGATTTTTTAAAGTAAGGACGACTACAAATCTTATAAAGATTATTTGATTGAGAATAATATAGATTATTGAGGAGAAAATTATGAAAAATGATGTAATAATAGCATTAGATTTTCCAACATTAGAAGAAAGCCTAGATTTTTTGGATAAGTTTCAAGATGAAAAACCATTTGTTAAGGTAGGAATGGAATTGTATTTGCAAAATGGACCTAGAGTTTTAGAAGAAATCAAAAAAAGAGGGCATAAAATATTTTTAGATTTAAAACTTCATGACATACCCAATACAGTTTACGGAGCAAGCAAGGGGCTAGCAAAATTTTCTGTTGATATTTTAACAGTGCATGCTGCTGGTGGACAAGAAATGTTAGAAGCTGCTAAAAAAGGTATGCTTATTGGTGGAAGTTTCAAGACAAGGGTAATTGCAATTACACAATTAACATCAACATCAAAAGAAAATATGAAAAAAGAACAGCTGATAGAAAAAAGTTTAGAAGCAAGTGTTTTGAATTATGCAAAACTGGCAGAAAAAGCAAGGCTTGATGGTGTGGTATCATCTGTTCTTGAAGTTAGTAAAATAAAAGAGGTTACTAAGGAAAAATTTTTAAAAGTAACACCAGGTATTCGCCTTGCAACTGATGAGGACGGCGACCAAAAAAGAATTGCGACACCCAAGCGTGCAAGAGAAATGGGTTCTACACATATAGTAGTAGGTCGCCCCATAACACAATCAGAAGACCCGGTAGCTGCTTATAAAAAATTTAAGAAAGAATTTTTAGGGCAATAAATTTTGTAAATAGTTTTAAAAAATTAAGAAGGAGATAATATAATGACTAAGAATCTTGCTCAAGAAGTAGCAAAAAATTTATTAGAAATCAAGGCAGTGGAACTAAGACCCCACGACTATTTTACTTGGACATCAGGAATTAAATCACCCATATACTGTGATAATAGGCTGACTATGTCTTATCCGAATGTTCGTCGCAATATAGCTAATGGCTTAGCTCAACTTATCAAAGAAAACTTTTCAGAAGTTACGGTTGTAGCAGGAACAGCTACGGCTGGTATACCTCACGCAGCATGGGTTAGTGAGCTACTAGATTTGCCAATGTCTTATGTTCGAGACTCTAAGAAAAAACATGGAAAAACTAACCAAATTGAAGGTTTAGTGAAAAAAAATGATAAGGTGGTTGTAGTAGAAGATTTAATTTCTACTGGACTATCATCAATAAATGTAGTAAAAGCATTAGAAGAAATAGGTTGTGAGGTTTTAGGAGTAGTAGCAATTTATAGTTATAATTTACCTAAGGCTCTAGCAGCATTTAAAGAAGCAAATGTAAAATATTTCACAATAACTAACTATGACTTGTTGATAGAAGAAGCGAGTAAGCAAGGCTACATCAAAGAAGAAGACAAAGAAGAGTTAGTTAAATGGAGAAATAATCTTTAAGAACATTAAAAATTTTTTGAGAATTAAAATTTCATAAAAAATATATAATATTTAGTGTGGCTAAGAAAAATCTGCACTAAATATTTTTTATTACTTTCTTACCTACATCTATTAATAAAAAGCTGAAATTTCAAATGAATATTTTTAGCAACATATATTAATAAAGAGTAGAAATTTCAAGCAGATATTTTTATTCCTTTTTAGCGACAGACATTAGTAAAGATATGAAATTCTAAACAAATATTTTTATTAATTTTTTATTCACATATATTAATAAATAGCTGAAATCCAAAATAAATATTTGTTATCAACATTTATTAACAAATAAAAATACCTTGACAAAAGACAAGGTATTTTTATTTTTCTTCAAAAATTTCTTTCCATTTAGAGTAGCCTTCTTCATCTAATTTTTCATAGGCTATAAATTTCAAGGCTGCAGAATTTATACAGTATCTAAGTCCGCCCTTATCAAGTGGCCCATCACTAAAGACATGTCCCAAATGAGAGTTGGCTTCTTTACTGCGTACTTCTACCCTGTGCATACCGTAAGAAAAATCTGCGTGATTTGTAACCATCTTGTTTTCTATGGGTTTAGAAAAGGCAGGCCAGCCACAACCAGAATTAAATTTATCAAGTGAAGAGAATAAGACTTCACCACTCACGACATCGACATAAATACCCTTTTCAAAAAAGTTATCATATTTCCCAGAAAATGCTCTTTCTGTCGCAGAGTTTTGTGTAACTTCGTAGGCTAACTCGCCAATTCTTTTCTTTAAATCATCTTTATTTTCTAACATATAAACTCCTTATTAATAATAATCTATATTAAGTATAGCCCTCTTAAGATTTTTTGTCAAAATTTAGAAATTAATTTTTTATTTTTTAATGATTATACATGATTTTTACAATCTTCGTGAATATCAATAAAGCTATGTTATATACTATATTTATCTTTAAGAATATTTTTTATTTTTTGATTGGCTGCTCTGTAATTTATTTCATTAGAATTAATAAGGGCATGCATTGTTATTGTTTTTTCTTCGTCATTGGTATTCCACAGGTGACTTTCGTGAACATTATCCACACCAGAAATATTTAAGATATCATTACCAATATCCTTGATATTAATATTAGAATAATCCATTAATATTAAAAATGCTTTTTTGGTAATTTTATAGCCCCCTTTAAAAAGGACAAAACTTATAAAAATACTCATAATAACATCAACTATTTTGTAGCCTGTAAAATAGATAATAATAGCTGAAATAATAAGGCCGATAGAATTTATTAAATCTCCGATAAAATGCCAAATTGCACTTTGCACATTCAAATTATTTTCTTCTTTAAGACTTTTATGCAATACCAAAGTTATCCTTATATTGAATATCAAAACGATTATAGAAATTCCTAGCATAGTTTTTAATTCTATTTCACGAGGATAAATAATAGACAAAATACCCTCGATTATCATGTAAAAAGAAATGGCGATAAGGACTAAGCCGTTGACAAATGCTGTGATAACTTCTAAACGCAGATAGCCGAATGTAAAATTATCTGTTGGCTTTTTTGCTGAAAAATATATGGCAATAGCACTTGCTCCCAAGGCTAAAACGTCAGAAAGCATGTGAAAAGAATCTCCGATTAGGGCTAGAGAATTAGATATAATACCTCCAAATAATTCTAATAAGGCAAAAGCAAGAGTTATTATAATACTTATGTAAATAGTTTTTTAAGATTTAATTTGATTTTTATAATGTTTAGTATGATGAAAATTTGTTGTTAGTGTGTTCATAATTATTCCTCCTCTTTACATCATACAAGTTAATTTTTTCTTTACCAGCCAATGATAGTTAATATCATTAAGACATAAAAATAAAAAAGAGAATTTCTATTACTAAAAATTCTCTTTTGAATATAATTTATCCTAAGTATTGACCTAAAAGCAGACCGAAGTAGGTTCCTATGATGTAACCGAGAGTTCCTACTAGCATGGCAGGAGCAACAAATTTATGCCAGCTCTTAGATATTGCCATGGCCACAGCGGTAGTAGGTCCACCAATATTTGCATTTGAAGCTATGATAGCTTCTTCAACAGTGAAATTAAAAATTTTTGCACCAATAAAAGTAACTACCATATTAACAAGAACTATTATTGCACAAAATACTACTATCAATGGTGATTTTTCTAATATAGAAGTAATAGAAGCAGGAATACCGATTACTACAAAAAAGATGTAGATTAAAAATGTTCCAAGTTCATTACTTGATTTTATACTTTGGAAAAATTTCGGGAAAGCACTTGTTAAAATCACGGTTATTGTAGCCAAGATTAAATATTTATTTGAAATAAATTGCATGATAGGATTTTCTCCTAGCTTTACTAAATGCTCTGATAGGGTAAAACTTAAAGCCACTATCACAGCAGAGCTTGCAAAAGAAAAGGCAATATCTCTGACTGAAGTGTTAAGATTTTTTTCTTCTTTTTTTATTTCATTTTGATTTTGGTGATTGTAGGTTGACTTAAAATGTTTTTGAAAAAATTTAGAACTAGGTATAGCGATTAATATAAAGAAGTATATAACTGTAATTAAATAGTCGCTAACTGTAACGGCTGATACCAAATCAGATGGAGTGTTAAAGGCTGTTGTTACAGCAACAAAATTCACACTACCTCCTATGTATGAAGCTGTCATCATACCTGCTATATGATTTAAAACTGGTATGTGGTTATGTAGTAATATGTAACCTAACATAGCTCCTAATATTGTACCTAGAGAAGAAATTAAAAATATTATGGTCATGCGACCACTTTCTTTCCAAATTTGTTTAATATCACATTGAAAAAGTAACATGGGTATGGCTAATGGAATTACATAAGACCAAATACTGTCATAAACTTCAGATTCTGTAGGAATTATTTTTAAATTACCTAGTGTCGCAGCTATTATCATAGCAATAATAGCACCGGTGATTTTTTTTGCCCATGTAAACTTATCTTCTAAATATATACTAAATGCGGCTATAAATAAAATTATAGCCCACAAAATCCAAATATTATCTGCTTGTATCATAGATACCTCCTAAGTATTTTATAATTATTTAGTGTAGCCAGTTATTTTTAAACATTTAATAACTTCAATTAATGTTGGTGTCAACTTACTTTTATCAGGCTTATAAATATCTATCCACTCATAAGAAGATATTTCATTTGCTATTGCAAAATCATATTTATAGTCCACCATAAAAATATAAGATGTGATAGGTATATTTTCAAACTGAGCTGTTGAATTTATTGTTGTTAAAAATCTTATACTATTTTCATCTACACTAATATTCAATTCTTCTTTTAACTCTCTGATAAGAGCTTCTTCTTTTGTTTCATCAACTTCTAATTTTCCACCTGGCAAAATAAAATGACTAGCATTATTTTTCTTTTTTAGGGCTAAAAGTTTTCTATCTCTAATAATTATTCCTGCTGATTTTATAATTTTATTTTCTTGATTCATAATTTCTATACCAAAATATTCCTATAATAGTTATTATTGCCGTTAAGTAAGGAAAGGCTAAATATATTTTTGCAGTTACACTTATACTCATAAGTATAGCCTGAATTAAGGACGGTACAAATATAATTAAAGGAACTGCCTTATTCACATTAAATTTTTTAGCTAGGTACATAGTTGCAAGAAGCCAAACAAGTATTATGACTATACAAATTATTCGAGGAATATAAAAATTATAATTTTTAGCAAAACCAAAAGGATTAAATACCAGTAGAATTATCATAAAAATAAAAATTCCACTTTGAACATTGCTGACAGTTTGCCTATTAATATTCTGATTTATTATAAGAGAATATATTACTAAAAATCCTAGAAGTGCTAATGACAAAATCACAATTATTTCTATAATATTAGCAGGAACAAACGGATTTGTTAGCATAGGAAAAAAATAAAAAAATAAGTAAATAGAAAATAAGAAAAGCAATCTAAATTTTTCAAACTTTTTATTCATAACTAGTCCTCCTTAGTAACTAATGCACCTATAAAATATCCAGCAAAAGAAAGTATAAAAATTATAAGAAATACTACAATAACAGAATTATTATAAATAAAAAATAAGCCTGCACTACACATGGCAGATAAAAAAGGTATTTGTATTTCCTTGCCTAGCCTGTATGTGAAAAATAAATTTAGAGCAAAAGATAAAAATGCTAAAATAAGCATAATAGCAAAGGCTGCTTTGTCTAAATTATTCGTAGTATAACTAAGTATTAAGATAGGTATAGCTATATAACTAACTAAAAAAATTAAAAACATTCCAAATAAATGTTTAAAGGTCATTATTAACCTCCTTTTGTCGAAAATATATTTTTTCTTTATCAAAGTAAAAAATAATAAAAAATAATAAAAAATAATTTTGAAATCATTTTTAAAATTTAATGTATATAATTATACACAAATAAAAAAAAAATACAATAAATAGTTATCAAATCAAATTTAAAATAAATTTATTTGAAATGAAATATCAAAAATTTATTTTTAAATTTTATTATGATCATCTATTCTGAAATAACTTGTTAAATATTAAAAATTAGAGTAAAATTATTTTATAACAATTATTTTAAAGGAGTATAGAATATGTCAAAGGTACATGTATTTGATCATCCCTTAATTCAGCATAAACTATCATTCATTAGAGATATAGAGACAAGTTCTAAAGACTTTAGACAACTAACTAATGAAGTTGGTATGTTAATGGGCTATGAATTAACTAGGGATTTACCATTGGAAGAAGTAACAGTTACGACACCTGTGGAAACTACAACTTGCAAAAGATTGTCAGGAAAAAAAATAGTTTTTGTTCCAATTTTAAGAGCAGGTTTAGGAATGGTAGATGGGTTAATGGCTTTAATTCCATCTGCAAGAGTTGGGCATGTTGGTTTGTATAGAGATCCGGAAACTTTGCAACCACACGAATATTTTGTAAAGATACCTAACGAACCAGAAAAAAGACAATTTATAGTAGTCGACCCAATGTTAGCAACTGGAGGTTCTGCCATAGCGGCGATAAACTCTTTAAAACAAAGAGGGGTTACTGATATTAAATTTATGTGTTTAATAGCAGCACCAGAAGGCGTAGAAGCACTAAAAAATGCTCATCCTGAAATTGAAATTTTTATTGCAGGCTTAGATAGTCATTTGAACGATCATGGCTATATTGTTCCAGGACTTGGTGATGCGGGAGATAGAATATTTGGAACTAAGTAAAATATTAAAATTGTTTTAATGGGTATTTTAAAACTAAAATTACTTGAAACATAAATTAAAAAATAATATAATGTAAACTGTACGTCTAATATGTTAAGACAGTAGATGATATACAAAACTAATTTCTAAAAAGAGAGGCGAGAGATTAAATGCATGAGCAAACTTATCTCATCACGAAATTATTTGGTACTGATATTACTTTAAATATACCTAGTGCCATAGGTACTATTTTAACTTGTTTGATAACATTTTTTATGGTTATGTTTTTCACAAAGAGAGTAGAATTAAGACCAGATAGTAAACGGCAAAATATGATTGAAATAATTGCAGACTTAATAAGAAAAGTTATTTCAGAAAATATATCTTGGGCTAAGTATGGAAAAAATTTATGGGCTATGGGGTTAAGTTTAGTAACATTATTAGTAGTTGCTAATACCATTGGAGTTTTATTAGAAATTAGCTATGATGATGTATTATATATAAACTCTGTTACAGCAGATCCAACTTTTACTTTTACGTTGGCAGGTATCATGATATTGTTCACTCATTATTATAGTTATAAAAACAAGGGTGCTAAGTTTTACTTGGGTACTTTTGCTTCGAACGGTGTATGGCTAACACCCTTCAAAATTATAGAAGAGTTTGTAAATATACTTACTCTATCAATGCGTTTGTTTGGTAACATATTCGCAGGTGAAGTTCTATTAGGTATGCTAGTTTCCCTAGCTACTATCGGCGGAGTTTTATACTTCATACCAGGAATTATCGGGCTTGTAATATGGAAAGGCTTCTCACTATTTATAGGTTTTATCCAAGCATATATATTTACAACAATGGTGTATACCTACATTTCACATAAAGTTTCAGATGAACACTAAAAACATAATTATTATACAAAAATTTACGGAGGTTAAAAATTAATTATGGGATTATTAGGAGCAGGAATAGCGGCAGGTTTAGCTGCTTTAGGAGCAGGTATTGGCAATGGATTTTTATTTGGAAAATATATGGAATCATCAGCACGTCAACCAGAGCTAGAACCAAAATTCAAATCTAGTGCATTAATGATGTTCGCCTTAGTAGAGGGTTTCCCAATTCTTAGTATCGTAGTGGCGTTTATACTTATATATAAATAATAGATAACTACCAGAATACTAAGATAGGAGGATGTTAAATATGGGACAATTAATATTTTTAGCTACAGAACATTCTTCTCAACAAGGTTTTAATATAGCAAATATAATAGTAAACGTAATTGCAGGATTAATTCTTTTTTGGGCACTTTATAAATTTGCTTGGAGTAAACTACTAAATATGCTTGATGAACGTCAAGCTTTAGTAAATAATCAACTTGACGAAGCTGAAAGAAACCAAAAAGAATCTTTAGAATTATTAAAAAAAAATCAAGAAAACTTAGCCAATGCACAAGCTGAAATCAAAGATATGATGGAAAAAGCTCGCGAACAGTCTAAACTTGAAAAACGCACAATTCTAAATGATGCAAAAGAACACGCAGAACTAATAAAAGAAAATGCTAGACGAGACATCGAAGACGAGAAGAACAAAGCACTAGATGAAATAAGCAAGCAAATAGTAGAATTATCTGTATTGGTAGCATCAAAAATTATTGAAAAAGAATTAGATGCTAATGCTCAAAGTGTACTTGTAGATAAAATTATAAGAGAGGTAGGGAATAAGTAATGAGTAAATCGATTTTAGCTGCTAAAATAGGAAAAACACTATTTAACATTGCTAAAGCAAACAACACATTATCAATAGTTGATAATGATTTAAAACAATGCTCAAAAGCTATTTTAGAAGAAAATAGCTTCATTACTTTGATGAATAACCCTAATATAAGTAAAGAACAAAAATGTCAAATAATTGATAAAGCATTTAGTGGTGTTAATAAATACGTTGTGAATGTTATAAAAATTTTGGCAAATAATTTACAAATAACTTTAATAGGAGATGTAGTAGAAGTTTATACAGAAATAAGTAATGTATTCAACAATACAACTTTTGTAAAAGTAGAATCTGTTTATAAACTAAATTCTGAAGAACTAACTAAATTAGCTGATACTATTAAGGGGAAACTAAATGTTAATAAAGTAGAAATAGATAATGTTATTGATGAAAGTTTAATTGGAGGACTAAAGATATCTTACAAGGGTAAAGTAATAGACTCCACAATTAAGACAAGAATTAAGGATATTCAAAGAAAAATGGCTAACATTTAGTATAAAAAATTAAGGAGGGACATAGATGGCTATTAAAGCTGAAGAGATTAGTGTACTACTTAAATCTCAAATAGAAGATTATCAGTTTGAATTAAAGTCAACAGATGTCGGAACAGTAATAGAAGTTGGAGACGGTATAGCTCGTGTGTATGGTCTTAATGAAATTATGAGCGGAGAGCTGGTAGAATTTCCTAAAACAGGAGTAATGGGACTAGCTCAAAATTTAGAGGAAACTAATGTAGGTATAGTTATTTTAGGTTCTACAAAAAATATTGTTGAAGGTGATAAAGTACGTAGGACTGGTCGTGTTATGGATGTACCCGTAGGAGAAGAACTGATCGGACGTGTAGTAAATCCACTAGGGCAGTCAGTTGATGGACGTGGAGCTATTAAAACTACCAAACGTCGTCCAATAGAATCACCAGCGGTAGGGGTAATGGGACGTAAATCAGTATCTGTTCCTTTTCAAACAGGTATTAAAGCCATAGATTCACTAGTACCAATCGGACGTGGGCAACGCGAACTTATAATTGGAGATAGACAAACAGGTAAAACATCTGTTGCAATAGATTCAATTCTTGCTCAAAAAGGACAAAATATGATTTGTATCTATGTAGCTATTGGTCAAAAAGAATCTACTGTTCGTAGTGTTGTTGAAACATTAAAAGCACATGGTGCTATGGAATATACGATTGTAGTAACAGCATCATCTTCACAACCAGCACCTCTTCTTTATATAGCACCTTATGCAGGGGTAGCTATGGCAGAAGAATTTATGTTTAACGGTAAAGATGTAGTTATAGTTTATGACGACTTGTCTAAACAAGCGGCCGCTTATCGTGAGCTTTCATTATTACTTAAACGACCACCAGGACGTGAAGCATATCCAGGCGATGTATTCTACTTGCATAGTCGTTTATTAGAAAGAGCAGCCCGTGTTAATGAAGATTTTGGTGGGGGCTCTATAACAGCTCTACCATTTGTTGAAACTCAAGCAGGAGATATTTCGGCTTATGTACCAACAAACGTTATTTCAATAACAGACGGACAAATATTCTTGCAGTCAGACCTATTTTTCTCTGGAGTAAGACCAGCTATTAATGCTGGGTTATCAGTATCACGAGTTGGTGGTTCTGCACAAATTAAGGCTATGAAAAAAGTGTCTGGTACCTTACGTCTTGACCTAGCCTCTTATAGAGAGTTAGAAAGTTTTGCGCAATTTGGTTCAGATTTAGACCCTGCAACAAGAGCAAAACTTGATAGAGGACAAAGAACAGTTGAGGTATTAAAACAAGATTTACATAAACCAATTCCAGTAGAAAAACAAGTTATGATACTTTATGCTTTGACTAAGGGCTATTTAGATGATGTTGCAGTAAAAGATATTCATAGATTTGAACAAGAATTATATTCTTACTTAGATGCTAATCCTAATGAAGCGATAAAATATATTCAAGAAACTAAGGATTTACCAGAAGCAGAAGTTATGAATTCAGTCATAGAAGCATTTAAAAAAACTTTCTCTTAAAATGTAATTAGAAAAGGCGGTGAATTAGTTGGCATCACTTAGAGATATAAAAAATAAAATAAACTCTACTAAAAAAACAAGCCACATCACTAAGGCTATGGAAATGGTATCTACTTCTAAATTAATGAAGGCACAATCTAATGCAGTTAGATTTACCCCTTATATGAAAAAAATACAAGAAGTAATGGCTACAATCTTTTCTAATAACAAGACTTTGAAACATCCAATGTTAGTAAAAAGAGAGGTTAAGAAAACATTATATGTAGTTATCACTAGCGATAGTGGTTTATGTGGAGGATTTAATTCTAATATAATAAGAAATCTTGTAAATACTGTAACAAGTAGACATGCTAGCAATGACGAATACGGTATAGTATCTATCGGAAATTACGGGACAGAATTTTTTAGAAAAAATGCTTTTCCACTTATAGATTTCTATAGAGATTTACCCGACGAACCGAGTTTTTCTCAGGTTAAAGAAATTACGAGTAAGGTTGTTGGTTACTATGAAGATAAAAAATATGATAAAATTTATCTTCATTACAACCACTTTATAAGTATGATTTCTCAAGAAGTTACAGAAACACAAGTATTACCAATAGAAAATAAAGATGAGTTAATGAGTACGGACTCTAAAGAAACAGTTTTAGGTATGTATAATTTCGAGCCTAATCCTTCTGGAGTTTTAAGTGTCTTATTACCTCAATATGCTGAAAGTATGATTTATGGAAGTATTTTAGATAGTAAAGCAAGTGAACATTCAGCGCGTAAAACTGCTATGAAAAATTCAACAGACAATGCTCAAGCTATTATTGATACACTATCTATTAAATATAATCGTGCACGTCAAGCAGCTATTACACAAGAAATAACAGAAATTGTTGCCGGTGCAGCTGCCACTCAATAATTTAAAAAATGATGAAAGGAGAAGCTACCATAAGTAGCAAAGAACATAATGAACAAAGGTTATATTCTCCAAGTTACGGGACCTGTAGTAGACGTACAGTTTGAAGCAGGGCAAATGCCTGATTTATTAAACGCACTTGAAGTGTATATTGATAAGGGCGATGGAAATAAAGAAAAATTAGTTCTTGAAGTATCTCTACACATAGGGGATAATGCAGTAAGAACTATAGCTATGGCATCAACAGATGGACTTAGTAGGGGGGCTGAAGTTTTTGATACTGGTGCTCCTATATCAGTGCCAGTAGGAAATTTCACGCTTGGACGTGTATTTAACGTACTAGGGGAACCAGTTGATAATAAAGAAGCTGCTGGAGCAGAAATTAAAAAAGATGCTATTCATAGAGAAGCACCTACTTTTGAAGATTTATCAACACAAGTAGAAGTATTAGAAACAGGTATCAAAGTAATAGACTTGTTAGCACCTTACATCAAGGGTGGGAAAATAGGTTTATTCGGTGGAGCTGGAGTAGGAAAAACAGTTTTAATTCAGGAACTTATTAACAACGTTGCACAACAACATGGGGGTATTTCTGTATTCACAGGAGTTGGAGAGCGAACTCGTGAAGGGAACGACCTTTACTATGAAATGAGCGACTCAGGAGTTATCAATAAAACTGCCATGGTTTTTGGTCAGATGAACGAACCACCTGGAGCACGTATGCGTGTTGCATTAACAGGACTAACAATGGCAGAGCATTTCCGAGATGAAGAAGGGCAAGACGTGTTATTATTCATTGATAATATCTTCCGTTTTACTCAAGCAGGTTCAGAAGTTTCTGCCTTGCTAGGACGTATGCCGTCAGCCGTTGGTTATCAACCAACATTAGCAACTGAAATGGGTAGATTACAAGAACGTATTACATCAACAAAAAAAGGTTCGGTTACATCTATTCAAGCAATTTATGTGCCAGCAGATGACTATACTGACCCAGCACCAGCAACAACATTTGCTCACTTGGACGCAACAACAAACTTAGAGCGTGCCTTAACAGAAATGGGTATTTATCCAGCTGTTGACCCTCTTGCTTCTACATCAAGAGCACTTTCTCCAGAAATAGTAGGAGAAGACCACTACAATGTTGCTACAAGAGTACAAAGAACACTACAAAAATATCGTGAGCTACAAGATATTATTGCAATACTAGGTATGGATGAATTAAGTGATGAAGATAAGAAAACAGTTGAAAGAGCAAGACGTATTCAATTCTTCCTATCACAAAATTTCCATGTTGCTGAACAATTTACAGGGCAACCTGGCTCATACGTACCCGTATCAGAATCGGTAGAAGCATTTAGAGATATACTTGATGGTAAATATGACAATATTCCAGAAGACTGTTTCCGTTTAGTTGGAGGAATAAAAGACGTATTGGAAAAAGCTAGTAAACTTGGAGTTGAAGTATAAAATAGGAGATATATATGAATACTATGAAAGTAACAATAGCTACCCCTCATGGAGAAGTTTATAATGAGCAGAATATCAGAATGGTTACAATAGAAACACATAATGGTAGTATGGGCATTATGGCAAAACATGAACCAACAGTTACAACATTAAAAATAGGCACTTTAAAAGTTGTAGACGATAAAAATAAAAATATCTATTTTGCAGTAAGTGAAGGTGTTGCAGAATGTCATGGCAAAGAAGTTACCATTATAGTTCAAACTGCTGAATTAGCTGATATTATTGATAAGGACCGTGCGGAACGTGCAAAACAAAGAGCAGAAGAAAGATTAACCTCTGATACGAACTATGATGTAAAAAGAGCTCAGATAGCTTTAGCAAAAGCTCTAGCACGTTTAAAAGTAGCAGAATTAAATTAGAAAAAGTATGACAAATATTTGTCATACTTTTTTATTTTAAAATTATTAATGGGAATTTTTAAAATTATATGTAAAAACGAATAAGAAATTAAATTCTATTTATTTAGATATTAAAATAAAAAATAAAAAATTATTGATTACTAATTTTAATAAATAATTTTAATAATAAAGTAGTAAAAAATAAGTTTATAAAAATTTTCTTTAAAAATGTATAGAATAAAATTTTCATCTTAATTTTTTAAAAAGAATTTAAGATGTTTTTGGGAAATTAATATTAAATTTAGCATTAGATAAAGATATTTTATTAAAATTTCTTTGGGAAATATTTTGACTTATCAGCCATGATATGATATTCTATTTTATAATAATGTAAAAAGATGGGAGTGATTTTATTGGTAGGAACAGCAAAGCCATTTAGTAAACTATATAACCTAACACATAGGGCAGACAAGGTAGGAATTTCTGACGAAGATGTGCTAAAGGAAATATATGTTGATAAAATAGTACCGAGTAAGTTTCAACCTAGACGAGAATTTGATGATAGTAAGATTATAGAATTAGCAGAATCAATTAAACAAAATGGTTTGTTGCAATCAATAACTGTAAGAGAGTTAGCAGACGGGAATTATGAACTTATTGCTGGGGAACGAAGACTTAGAGCCTTAAAATACTTAAACGAAACAAAAACCAAGGCAATAGTAAAAGAATTGACTGATGAACAGATGGCAACCTTAGCCTTAATAGAAAATATTCAAAGAGAAGAATTAAGTCCCATAGAAGAAGCTAATGCCTATCAGCAATTATTAGAAATAAATAATATTACGCAAGAAGAGTTAGCCAAATCATTAGGAAAAACTCAGGCAACTGTTGCCAACAAAATTAGATTGTTAAAATTATGTCCCAAAGTAGTAGATGCAATTAGTACAAAAAAAATTACTGAAAGACATGGCAGGGCAATGGTTAAATTAGAAACTAATGTTCAAGAAAAAATATTGCAACAAATTCTACTTCAAAATCTAAATGTTGTTCAGACAGAAGAAAAAATCAATAATTACTTAGAATTAAAAAATGAAAATAAGACTTCTGATAATATTATAAATTATGATGCTCAAAAAATATTGGCAAAGTTGCTCAAAGAAATTTCTAAGTTAGAAGAAAAATATGATGTAGACTTGTCAAAAGAAGAAGATGAAGAAATGAATGCTGTGGTTCTAACAGTTAGAGTACCTAGATATAAACAATAAAGGAGAAGGAATGAAAGTATTAGCAGTGTGCAACCAAAAGGGTGGTGTGGGGAAGACAACAACGGCTATAAATTTAGCAGCATCACTTGCAAGTTTAAAGAAGAAAGTATTAATGATAGATACAGACCCCCAAGCCAATGCGACAAGTGGTATCGGTATTGATAAAAATGATGTAGAAAAATCAATTTATAGCGTACTTGTTGATGAAGTAAATATAAATACAGCTATAAAACCTACGTCTTATGACAATCTTGATATAGTTCCATCAAGTATAGAACTAGCTGGTGCAGAAGTAGAACTTGTTTCTGTAATCAGTCGTGAACAAAGAATGAAAAATTCCATATCAGAATTAGAAAGTTCTTATGACTATATAATTATAGACTGTCCTCCATCTTTGGGTCTTATTACACTAAATTCACTGACGGCTGCTGACGGAGTAATAATTCCTGTACAAACAGAATATTACGCCTTAGAAGGATTAAGTCAACTGATGAATACATTTAATATAGTTAGAAAACACCTAAATTCAACATTAGAAATTTTTGGTGTTCTGCTGACAATGACAGATAGCAGAACCAATATTTCTAGTCAGGTATCAGAAGAAGTGCGTAAATATTTTAAAGAAAAAATTTTTGATACCATAATTTCAAGAACGGTAAGACTTAGTGAAGCTCCAAGTTTTGGCGAACCTATTATTGAATATGCAAAGTCTTCTACTGGAGCAAAACAATATCTAGCATTGGCAAAAGAGGTGATTGGTCGTGGCTAAATCAAAAGGATTAGGAAAAGGTCTAGGAGCTATTTTTCAAACGGAAAATGTTGAACAAATAGATGACAACTTTGTAAAAATTGAAGAAATAGATATAGAAAAAATTAAAAAAAATCCTTATCAACCCAGAACAACATTTAATGAAGAAAAAATCACAGAATTAGCAGGATCAATAGAAACAAATGGTCTTTTGCAACCCATAATTTTAAAAAAATCTATTAATGGCTACTATATAGTTGCAGGGGAAAGACGGGTTAAGGCATTTGAAAAATTAGGAAAGAAATCAATTCCAGCCATAGTAAAAAAATTTAGTGACGAAGAGATGATGGTTTTTGGCATTTTAGAAAATTTACAGCGCGAAGACTTATCAGTTTTAGAAGAGGCCTTGAGTTATAAACAATTAATGGATAGTTTAAAAATAACGCAAGAAGAGCTTGCTAAAAAATTAGGTAAGAGTAGACCCTATGTTACTAACACCTTACGTTTACTAAAATTACCCCAGTCTGTAAAAGAAATGCTGGCAAATAATTTAATAACTGCAGGGCATGCAAAGACTCTACTCGGCTTGAAAGTAGAAAAAGAAATTCCTATTCTTGCACAAAAAGTTATTAAAGAAAATATGTCAGTTAGAAATTTAGAAGACTATATAGCTAAAATTAAAAATCCTGCAATTATAAAAAAAACTATCAAAAAAGATATTTTTATTGAAGAACAAGAAAATATTTTGAAAAAATTATTGGGGACGGAAGTTAAGATAAAACAAAGTCGTAATAAAAAAGGTAAGATAGAAATAGAATTTAATGATAATGAAGAATTTGACAGAATAGTGGGATTATTTAGGAACTAAAAATGGAAGTGTTAAAAAATAAATTTTTAAATATAATAACAGATGAAAATTTGTACAAAATTCTTTTAGAGAAAATATTATTAATAATATTAATTGCAGTTATAGCCAGCCTTACAACCAAAATAATTTTAAAAATTTCTGATTACATAATGCTAACAAGTTTAAAAACTAATGAAAAATTTGGCATTAAGGCTAATATAAAACGTACCGATACGTTGCATAAATTAATCAATAACCTAATAAAATATCTGATATACTTTATAGCTTCTATTCAGATACTCTCTGTTTTCGGTATAAACACAACAGGAATTTTAGCAAGTGCTGGGATAGTCAGTGTTGCCATTGGATTTGGAGCTCAAAGTCTTGTTAAAGATGTAATTACAGGATTTTTCTTGATATTAGAAGGTCAGTTTGATGTTGGGGATTATGTAAAAATAAATAATCAATCTGCTTTTATAGCCGAAGGAAGTGTCCTTGCCCTAGGTTTACGTTCAACAAAAATACTCGCTAATAGTGGTGAAATTTATTTTATTCCCAATAGTAGCATTAATCAAGTTATTAATTATTCTCAAACTTATAATCTAGCTACAGCAGAATTTTCTATTTTAATTACAGAAAGTTTAGAAAAATTAGAAATGGAAATAAATAGCTTACTAGATTCATTAAATTCAAGTGATAACTACAATAAATATTTTTACAAAAAAGAAAAAATAATATTGACTGCTATTACAAAAATAGAAGATAATATTGCTAGTATTAAAGTAGGGGTTAAGGTCAAATTAAATAAATCTAGTCTAGTAGAAACAAAACTAAGAAAAGATTTTTATAATAAATTTCAAGGCAGATTGAAAGGTTAATAAGAGGAGCTTATGGATTACGATTTGAATGATATTATCGAAATGAAAAAAAAACATCCTTGCGGAACAAATCGTTGGCAAATTACCAGGATGGGAGCAGATATAAAAATTAAATGCTTAAAGTGTGATAATTCAATAATGATGGTACGCAGAGAATTTAACAAAAAAATAAAAAAAATACTGGAGAAAAATAAGTAAAATAGGATAATTATTTTTAATTATTTTTTAAAAAATTACTTAGGCTATTAAACAAAAAATATATATTAGAAAAATTATGTTTTGATTTTTTGAAACATAATTTTTTTATTAAAATATAATTTTAAAAACTCTAAGTGCAGTGAGATTGCTAGAATATCTTACTGTATTTTTTTGCTTGGATATGTTATTATGTTAAGATAATATTTTTAAATTTTATATGTCTAGTAAAAATTTACAGGAGAAAAAATGGTTGCAATAGAATCTAAAGATAGCCTATATGTAGAAAATCTACTACCAGATAGTGAGAAATTTTTTAAAGAATTAGAAATATTTGCTAAAGAAAATCATGTTCCTATTATTGATAAGATAGGCTTGGCATATTTAGTTCAATTATTAAAAATAAAAAAAGCTAAAAATATTTTAGAAATTGGCACAGCTATTGCTTACAGTTCTATAAATTTATGCGAAAAAGTCGGCTGTAAGGTTACAACTATTGAGCGTGATAAAAAAATGTATGATTTGGCAAGAAAAAATGTGTCTGCAAGAAATCTACTAAATAAAATAAGTTTGATTTATGGCGATGCTTTAGAATTGTCAGAAGAAGTAGTAAAAAATTCTCCTTATGATGTAGTTTTTATTGATGGGGCAAAAAGTCAAAGTAGAAAATTTTTTGAATTATATGAACCATATTTTTCTGAAGATGTGCTAGTAATTACGGATAATGTTTTGTTTAAGGGGATGGTAGCAGACCCCAGCATTATTAAACAGAGTAGAGATTTAAAACAATTATCAAGAAAAATTAATAATTATAATGAGTGGCTAATGAAAAATAAAAATTATGAAACGGTAATTTTACCCTTTGGAGATGGAATAGCTATTACTATTAGAAGTTAGTAGTAAAAATATTTCAACTTAAATCTTATGGTATAATAATTTCATTTTTTTAGTTTTATTTTTTAATTATTGAAAGGTAAATTATGACAGTAGAATTAGTAGTAACACCTAAAAGTATTGACCATATTTACGAATTAATAAATGTCGGAGCAGACGCATTTGTTATTGGTGAAGAAAAATTTGGTCTAAGATTAGCTGGTGAATTTGATAGGGAAGATTTGAAAAGAGCTATTCAAATAATACATCAAGCAGGAAAAAAAGCATACGTCAGTGCAAATGCAATTTTTCATAATAAACATTTAGAAGAACTTGTAGACTATTTAAAATATGTAGATACTTTAAGTCCTGATGCAGTGATATACGGCGAACCAACTATAATAACTATAGTAAGAGAAGAAAAATTAAATTTCAAATTGCAGTGGGATCCCCATACTCTAGCAACAAATTCTTTTTCTTGCAATTATTGGGGCAAGCGAGGAGCATACAGAACCTGTCTATCTAAAGAACTTACAATAGAAGAAATTGAAGAAATAGCTGTCAAGTCAGAATATGAACTTGAAGTGCAAGTCCAAGGAATGTTATGTATGTTTCAGTCTATAAGAAGTTTAGTGGATAATTATTTTCTGTATAGCGACAAGGAAGAATATATAGAAAAATATTCTAACTCTAAAAAACTATTTTTATACAGTAAAGACAGAAATGAACGCTATCCAATTTTTGAAGATTCCAACGGTACCCATATTATGAGTGCCAATGATATTTGTGCGATTGAATATTTGGATAGATTAATTTCATCGGGGGTAACAGCCCTAAAAATTGACGGAATTTTAAAAAGTGAAGACTACATCACAGAAGTAACAACAATTTATCGTGATGCTATTGACTTATACTATGAAGATGAAGAATCTTATCAAGAAGAAAAGAAAGATTTTTACGACGATATTGAAAGAATAAAACCTAAGTATAGAAACATAGATTTAGGATTTTTCAATAAAAAAACTATATATTGATTAATAATTTTAGATTGTTTAATATTTTTTATTAAAAATATTTTAAAATTATAATGCTTTAAGTAAAAAACTTAAATAAAATTTCTAATTTAGAATTTAAAAGGAGGCAGGGTCATACTTGAATATGACTACCTAATTTATGGCAATACCAAAAATTTCAGAAATAATTAATGGAAAAAGAGTAATAACGAGAAAACCAGAATTACTAATGCCAGCAGGTAATTTGGAAAAATTAAAGGTTGCAGTTCACTATGGAGCTGATGCAATTTTTCTTGGTGGTCAAGAATTTGGTCTGCGAAGTAATGCAGATAATTTCACTATCGAAGAAATAAAAGAGGGTTGCGAATTTGCTAAGGGTTACGGAGCAGATATTTATGTAACAGCAAACATTATAGCCCACAATGAAAATTTTGGCGGCTTAGAAGAATTTTTATCAGCCTTGCAAGATGCAGGTGTTAGAGGAATAATAGTAGCTGACCCTTACATAATAGAAACTTGTAGAAGAGTTGCTCCTAATGTAGAAATACATATAAGCACACAGCAATCAATTTCTAATTATAAGGAAGTGCAATACTGGGAAAGTGAAAATGTTCACCGAGTAGTTTTAGCAAGAGAAACTGGTTATGAAGAAATTAAAGAAATTCGTGAAAAAACAAATGTAGAAATAGAAATGTTTGTACATGGTGCTATGTGTATAGCCTACTCGGGCAGATGTACCTTGAGTAATTATATGACGGCTAGAGATAGTAACAGGGGTGGTTGTTGTCAATCGTGTCGCTGGAATTATGACTTGTATGAAGAAGATAAGACAGAAGATACAGCACTTTATACAGAAGGTTCCGACCCTTACGCCATGAGTCCAAAAGATTTAACTCTAATAGAGAGTATACCAGAAATTATAGAATTAGGTATTGATTCTTTAAAGGTAGAGGGGCGTATGAAATCTATACACTATGTTGCAACTGTTGCTAGTGTTTATAGAAAATTAATAGATGATTACTGTGCCGATCCAGATAATTTTGAAATGACACCAGCCTACAAATTAGAATTGTATAAATGTGCTAACAGGGATACAGCTTCATCATTTTTCTACAATATACCAACTTACAAAGAACAAATGTTTGGTAATCAAGGTGGCAAGAAAACAAATTTTGATTTCGTAGGACAGGTTTTACACTATGATGAAAGTAGTGGAATAGCAACTATTCAACAAAGAAATCATTTCAAAACTGGTGATAGGGTAGAATTTTTTGGCCCCGAGATAGAAAGTTTTGAACAGGTTATTGGCGAAATCTATGACGAAGATGGCGACTTGATAGACGCTGCAAGACACCCGCTACAAATTATCAGAACAAAAATTGATAGTAGGGTATTCAAGCAAAATATGATGAGAAAAGAAATTGGAGCAAGATAATTATGAATAAACCTTTAGTTATCGGTATAGTTGGTGGAAGTGGTAGCGGAAAAACTACTGTTACCAAAAGAATTATAGAAGAATTAACCAAAGATAAAGTTGTATTAATTGAACAAGATTATTATTACAAAGACCAAAGTCATATGACCATGGAAGAAAGAATAAAAACTAATTACGACCACCCAGATGCATTTGATAATGAATACTTATGTTCTCAACTTAAAGAATTAATTGCAGGAAAAACTGTTGAAATGCCAAGATATGATTATGTAAATCACACAAGAAGTAAAGAAACAGTTATTCAAGAATCAAAAGAAGTTATTATTTTAGAGGGCTTATTCGGTTTGTATTCAAAGACTATAAGAGAATTTTTAGATATAAAAATTTTTGTAGATACACCCAGTGATATAAGAATATTACGTCGCTTGCTTAGAGATATGAACGAAAGAGGTCGTAGTGTTGAATCTGTAATTAATCAATACTTAACTTCAGTAAGACCTATGCACGAACAATATATACAACCGACTAAACAATATGCAGATATAATAATTCCTGATGGTGGTTATAACGACATAGCAGTAGATATATTAATAACAAAAATTAAATCAATACTAGAAAAATAATATAAAAAAGTGTATACTAAATTTTAGAAAGTATAAAAAGGAGATAATACATGGCAATAGAAGAAAATTTAGAATATCAAATGACACAAGAAGGTTATGACAAGTTAATAGCAGAATTAGAACACTATAAAAAAGTAAAACGGCCAGAAGTTATAGAAAAAATAAAAATTGCACGTAGTTTTGGAGACTTGTCTGAGAACTCTGAGTATGATGCTGCAAAAGACGAACAAGGATTTATAGAGCAAAAAATTCTTGAAATGGAACAAATGATTCGTTATGCAAAAATTATTGAAATTGATACATCATCAAATACAATACGTTTGGGTCATACGGTAACTTATGTAGAAGTACCTAGTGGTGAAGAAGAAACTTACAAGATAGTGGGTAGTGCAGAAGCAAATCCTTTTGAATTTAAAATTTCTAATGAATCTCCAGTGGCTCAAGCCTTGTTGGGTAAAGAAGTTGGCGATGTGGTAAAAGTTTCTCTACCTACTGGTCCAGAAGATTCAATCGATATTAAAATTTTGAAAGTTGAGTAATTATATGATAGCTTTAATTGGTGCAATGCCAGAAGAAGTTGCTATTATTAAATCTGAAATAAAAGATTTAAGCATAGAAAAAAAAGCCCATGTAGAATTTTATTTGGGAAAATATTTAGAAAAAGAAATAATACTTATGCTTTCTAAACCGGGTAAAGTAAATGCAGCTATTGCCACTTCTTTATTACTTGATAACTATAATATTGATTATGTTATAAATATTGGTTCTTGTGGTTCTTTGGATAATAAATTAGAAATTGGCGATATGATAGTGGGAACAGAAATATCTTACTTTGATGTTGATGCAAGACATTTCGGTTATAGATTTGGACAAGTACCCCAGATGCTAGCTTCATACAAAAGTGCTACTGACTTAGTAAAAAAAGCTGAAAATATTAGTTTATCAAATAACAATATTCACTTTGGTCTAGTTGGCACATCGGATTCTTTTATTTCTGATAAGAATAGAAAAAAAGAAATTTTAAAATATTTTCCAAAAATGTTGGTTGTAGACATGGAGGCGGCGGCCATAGCCCAAACTTGTTATAACTTTGGCGTGAAGTTTATAATATGTAGAAGTGTTAGCGACAAGGCAGAAGAAGGAAGTAGAATTACCTTTGATGAGTTTTTACAAATTGCAGCTGAAAATTCTTCTAAACTAACTACGGAATTAATAAAACAATTATAGAAAATTCTTGCTTGAAATATTTATTTCAGGCAAGAATTTTTTATTTTTAAACCTAAATATTAAAATTTAAAATTTTATTTTTATTGCTTAATTTAAAAATAAAAATATAAGTTATGAAAGATTAAGATATAAATAAAAAAATTTTAAAATTTATGCTATTTTCTATTGAAAAATTTATTAAATAAAAGTAATATAGCTATGTAATTAAATAATAAATTATGTTATAATGTTTATTTGAAAAGATATAGTAAACTATATAAATTTATTACCCATGCTTTTTATACTAAAATATCAAGGAGAAATGATGAAAGCAAAAATTATTAATTTACTTAAGTCATCTGTTGAAAAAATAGGTGCAGCAGATATTGATATTTATGTAGAAACTCCAAAAAATATAGGTAATGGAGATTTTTCTAGTAATATAGCAATGCAACTTACAAAAATTCTAAGAAAAAATCCTAGAATTATTGCTGAAGAAATAATAAATAATATTGAAGAAAATAGTTTTGTAGAAAAAATTGAAATAGCAGGTCCAGGTTTTATTAATTTTTTTGTAAATAAATCTAATCTTGCTGATATTCTTTCTGAAGTTTTTCAAAAAAATGAAAACTTTGGAGAAAATCAAACAGGAAATAATGAGAAAATTTTATTAGAGTATGTATCAGCCAATCCGACAGGAGATTTACACGTTGGTCATGCTCGTAATGGAGCGGTAGCAGATTCTTTAGCTAGGATTATGAAAAAATCTTCTTATGACGTTACAAGAGAATTTTACGTCAATGATGCTGGTAAGCAAATTAAGAATTTAAGCATGTCAGCTGACGCTAGATACAAACAAGCTCTAGGTCTTGATGTACAAATGCCAGAAGACGCCTATAATGGAAAAGATATTGTAAAATTAGGGCAAGTTTTGGCTAAAGAATATGGAGATAGTCTTTTAAGTAAAAAAGAAGATGAATATCTTAAATTCTTGCGTTCATATTCAGTAAATTATCAGCTAGAAAAATTAAAAAATGATTTGAAAGATTTTAGGGTAGAGTTTGATAATTTTTACAGTGAAACTTCCTTGTACGAAAGTGGCAAGGTAAAAGCAACGCTAGAAAAATTAGAAGAACTAGGGCATCTATATAAATTAGACGGTGCAACTTGGTTAAGAACTACTGAATTATTAACAGGAGATGATAAAGACAGAGTTCTTATAAAAGCAGACGGTGCCTATACATATTTCACACCCGATATTGCCTATCACAAGGATAAATTCGACAGAGGTTTTGAAAAATTAATAAATTTATTTGGGGCCGACCATCACGGCTATGTTCCAAGACTTAAAGCATCTGTAAATGCAACTGGTTATAATTCAAACAATTTAGAAATTTTGATTATGCAACTTGTAAGATTACTTGAAAATGGTCAAGAAGTAAAAATGAGTAAGCGTACAGGTAAATCAATAACCATAAGAGATTTAATTGATGAAGTTGGAGTAGATGCTGCACGTTATTTCTTGGTTATGCGTAGTGCAGATGCCCATCTCGATTTTGATTTTACCTTAGCCAAAGAACAAAGTAGTGATAATCCACTTTACTACGTTCAATATGCCCACGCTCGTATATGTTCAATCTTGCGTCAAGCAGATGAACAAAAAATAGAAGCTAGACAATATAATAAAGAACTTTTAACAGATGATTATTCTGTGGAAATATTAAAAAATCTAGCCTATTTCCCAGAAGTAGTAGCTCAGGCTGCAAAAAGTTATGAACCGCACAGGGTATGTAATTATATGCAAAATCTTGCAGCATCCCTCCACAAGTTTTATGGTAACAAGAAGGTAATTACTGACAACAAAGAACAAACAGCTAGTTATCTTGCCCTAATAAAAGCTGTAAAAATAACAATTAAAAATGCTTTAGAATTAATAGGAGTTAATGCTCCAGAAAAAATGTAATAGGAGAAGAAGAATGACAGAATTAAAAAAAGTAAATAGTTTATCAATCACAGAACAATGCTATCAATATATTGTAGAAAATGATATTAAAAGATTAAACATTTATGACTTTTTTGATTATATCAAACCACAATTAAACTTATCAGAGGAAGAATTTATATCACAAATGTCTTATTTCTATACTGACTTAAATGTTGACGGACGTTTTGTCTGTGTAGAAGATGGTAACTGGATGTTAAAAGAAAAATTATCTTTAGAAGATGTACAAAATTTTACAGAACCGAGTATAAGCACTTACTCATTAGATGAAGAAGATTTCGATTTATCAGAAGAATATGAAGAAGAAATTACTGATGAAGTTGATGAGCTTCTAAAAGATGAGGAAGAAGACGAAGAAGATGAAGACCTATATAATGAATATGGAAGAGATGAAATAGTATCTAAGTTTAGTGTTGATTCGGAAGAAGAATTTTAATTATATTATAGCTACGACATTTCGTGGCTATATTTTTATAGAATAAATTATTAAGGAGCAGGATATGAAAATTTTAATGGTCCGCCATGGAGAAACAGATTATAATAAAAATCATTTGGTACAAGGAAGTACAAACATTCCCCTAAATCAAGAGGGGATAAATCAAGCCATTAAGGCGTCAGAAAAAATAAGAGATTATAAAATAGCAAGGGCCTACAGTAGTCCTTTAGATAGAGCCTATGATACTTGCAGATACATGCTAGATAATTCTAATAATGCTGATATTGAAATAACAAAAGATATTAGAGTGATAGAAAAAAATTATGGAAAATTTGAAGGTGCAACTTATGAAGAGTGGCGTAAAGGACGAGAGAATAATGACCTATCTTCAGTAGAATTAGATACTAACGTTGCCAAAAGAGTAGAAGAATTTTTAAAAGAAAAGTATGTTCTTCATGAAAACGAAACCATTTTAGTAGTCTGTCATGGAGCATGTACTAGAATATTTTTAGAAAGTAAAAATCTAAGACCTAATAAAAATTATATTATTAACACATCACTTAATGAATTAGAATATAACGGTTCTGAATTTAAGCTGTTAAAATATAATGTTTAAGAAAAATTAACTATGAAATATAAAAAATATATTTTATAGTTTTTTTAATGTATAACAAGCTTAAAATTTTTTGAAAATTTTAATAAAAAATATATTTTTTTTATTATTTATGTTATAATCTAGCTATATTTAAATTTAAAAGGTGGTATTTTATTATGAAACAAACGAAAACATTCATTCCAACTACAAGAGAAATACCAGCTAGTGCAGAAGCAATAAGTCATAAATTGTTAATTAAAGCAGGTATGGTTAAGCAGGTCTCAGCTGGCGTTTATACTTATCTGCCCTTAGCTAACAATGTTGTTGAAAAAATTAAAAAAATTATTCGTGAAGAACATGAAGCTATCGACGCAGCAGAAATTGTAATGCCCTTATTACAGGCACAAGAATATTGGCAAAGGTCAGGTCGCTGGAATAAAATGGGCGATGAACTTATGCGTATTACAGATAGAAAAGGTGCAGGCTATGCCATGCAGGCTACTTCTGAAGAAATAGTTTGTCAGACGGTAGAGAATATGCTAACGTCATATAAACAACTACCCCTAACACTTTACCAAATTCAAACAAAATTCCGTGACGAAGTTCGCCCTCGGTTAGGACTATTACGTTGTAAAGAATTTATTATGAAAGATTCATATTCATTTCACGACTCTTCAGAGTCATTGCGTGAAGGTTATATAGATCACTTCAATGCATATTGTAAAATTTATGATAGAATGGATTTAAAATATCGTGCAGTTCAGGCAGATTCAGGTAATATTGGTGGTTCTTACACTCACGAATTTCAAGCCTTGGCTGATGTAGGAGAAGATACAATAGCCTACACTGATGAATCAGATTATGCAGCAAATATCGAAACTGCAAAAGTTGTAGAAGAAAATTACACAATGCCAGTTTATGAGAAAAAAGAACGTTCACTTTTAGAAACTCCAGCCCAAGAAACTATTGATGAAATTGCATCCTATTGTGGTGTAGAAGTTAATCGTGCAATGAAAGCTTTAGCCCTAAAAGCTGACGGAGAACTTTACCTAGTTTTAATGCGAGGTAATGACCAATTAAATGATTTGAAATTTAAAAAAGTAACTGGAACAAGTGAAGTTGAAATGGCAAGCCCAGAAGAAATAGAATCAATGGGGTCAGTAGTGGGATACATGGGACCATTCGGTATTAAAAACTGTAGAGTGATTGCCGACATTGCAGTTAAATATATGTACAATCATAGTTGTGGTGCCAACAAAAAAGGATTCCACTACATCAACGTAAATCCAGGAGATTATGAAGTAGATGGATTTTATGATTTGCGTATGATAGAAGAAGGAGATTTAGCAGAAGACTTATCAGGTAAAGTGAAATTTGCTAAGGGTATAGAGATTGGTCAAGTCTTTGAACTTGGACAAGGATATTCTAAATCAATGGGTATTAACTATTTAGATGCCAAGGGTAAAGCACAACCATTCTATATGGGCTGCTACGGAATAGGAGTATCACGTCTGCTATCTGCAGTCATAGAACAACACAATGACGAGTACGGTATAATTTGGCCAAAAGAAGTAGCACCATATCAAGTTCATTTACTTTGCTTAGACATGAAAAAAGAAGAACAAGTGAAACTATCAGAAAAAATTTATAAAGAACTGAACAATGCAAAAATAGAAGTTTTATTCGATGATAGAAATGAACGTGCTGGAGTGAAATTTAATGACGCCGACCTAATAGGGATACCACTACAAATTATTGTAGGTAAAAAAGCTCAAGAAAATATAGTTGAAATCAAAGAAAGAAAAACGGGCGAAAAAGTCGAGTATTCAACAGATAAAATATTAGAAATCATTAAAGAATTTTACGCATAAAAAATAAAAAAGAGTAGCTAGAAATTAAATTTTCTGGCTACTCTTTTAGTTTTTGTACTAGAAATATGTTATACTAGATAGGATAAAATTATATTGAAAATAGAGGATAAAAAATGACTAATAAACATTTTTCTTTATTACTAAAAACCTTAGACCTTAATCATCTTTTAGAAAAAGAAGATTTTGCAAGTATAATTCTTGAAAATATTTTTAAAGACAAGAAAAATAAAATATGGACTTTTAATTTTGAAGTTAAGAGCTTACCAAACGTAAATGACTTTATAATTTTTATAAAAAAATTTAGAGAAAGTTTTTTTGAAGATTATTCAGTAACCTATAATTTTAAAATTAAAGGGTTTATTTCAGATGAAAAAATTTTAGAATACTGGCCATTTGTTGTCGCAGAAAAATTTGTTGATTTGCAAAATGAAAAAATAGTAGAATTAATTTTATCTAACACTGCAAAAATAGAAAATAAGGAATTAATTATCAAGGTTTTAACTCCGATAATTTGGAATAATTATATAGAAAGTAATGAAGTAGAATTTTTAAAAATCTATAAAAAATTAGGAATAGACCTTATATCTATAAAAGCAAATTTCAAACTGGAAAAAATTATTACTAAAAAAGAAGAAGAAATAAATAATGAACTGGCTAGATTAGAAAAAATAGACCTAGAAAATGAAAAAAAACAAGAAGTTAAAGAAGAAGTCGCTAAAATTAATGTAGCAAAATTTGGTAAAGCTATTTCAGATGAAGAAATACAAGAAATAAAAGATATTATAGGATATAAGGGGTCAGCAAATATTTTTGGTCAAATTTTTGAAATAGAAAAAATAGAATTTAGAAAGGGTGGCGGACAATATCGTATTAAATTGACAGACTATACAGAATCGATAATTATGCGTATTTTTTTCAATGCTGATAATGCAAAATTTAAGACGAGTACAAGAAAAAATGCTCTTATAGAGCTTATTTCCACTTTGAAAGAGGGGCAATGGATAAAATTAGAAGGTAATGTATCTTACGATAATTATTTGAATGATACGGTAATAGAACCTCGAGCTATTGAACTGGCAACTAAAGAAGAAAAAATGGATACTCATGAAGGGAAAAAACGTATCGAATTAAATCTTCATACGAAAATGTCCTCACTAGATGGAGTAGATTTTGCTGGTGATTATATTAAAAGAGCTTTGACTTGGGGGCATGCTGCCATAGCCTTTACCGACACTTACGGAGTTCAGGCTTATCCAGAAATTTGTTTATCAACTAAGGGCAAAGATATAAAAGCTATTTACGGTCTGAATGCCTTTATTATAGATGACGGTATCCGAGCAACAACAAACAAAAAAGATATTCTATTAAAGGATGCAACCTATGTAGTGTTTGACGTTGAAACGACTGGGCTATCTGCTGAACGTGATAAGTTAATAGAAATAGCGGCAGTTAAGGTCAGGGACGGAAAAGAAATTGATAGTTTTGAATCTTATATTAATCCACGCAGAAATATTTCAGAATTTATAACAAGACTAACAAGCATAAGTAATGAAGATGTCAAAGACGCACCTTTTGAAGAAGAGGTAATGACAAATTTTTATAAGTGGTTAGATGATGATGATATTTTAGTTGCTCACAATGCTAAATTTGATTTGGGAATGATAGGGAAATCTTTTGAACGACTGGGTATAATGAAAGATTTACATTATGCAAGTATAGATACCCTATTTATTTCTCGTGCAGTCAATAAAGAAACAAGTCGTCATGGACTTAGCCCTTTGGCAAAATTTTATAAAGTAAAATTGCTTCAACACCACAGAGCCATTTATGACACAAGAACAACATCAGGAATATTTGTTAAAATGTTAAATCAATTAGATGAACTTGGCATAAAAAAACATAGCCAGATAGATACTATTATTGATTTGGAAACTGCCCATAAAAGATCTCGTGCTTTTCCTTGTTCTATCTTAGTAAAAAATTCTCAAGGGCTAAAAGATTTATTTAGATTGGTGTCTTATAGTTCAACACAATTTTTATCTTCAGGGAAACCAACTATTCCCCGTAGTTTACTTGAAAAATATCGCCAAAATCTTTTAATTGGAAGTGGCAATTCTGCCAATGAAGTTTTTGAAGAATTATTAAATTCACGCCAGGATAAAATTATAGAAACCCTTAAATTTTATGATTATATAGAAGTTCAACCCCTGCATCATTACGAAAGATTTATAAATGAAGAACGTTTGGCTGATAAAGAAGAATTAAAAAATGAGATAAAAAGACTAATAAATTTAGCTAAACAGCAAGGCAAAATTGTAGTTGCCACAGGCGATGTTTATTATCTTGATAGTTATCAACAAGTTTATCGCCAAATTCTAAGACTTACGGTTAAAAATAATCCTGCCGCAAGAGATATTATGCCAGTTTCTAATCTATTAACAACTGATGAAATGTTGGCTGAATTTTCATTTTTAAATGATAAAAAATTAATTGAGGATATTGTAATAAATAATACCCATAAAATTAATAATATGATTGATGTAGTTGTTCCCTTAAAAGATAAGTTATACACTCCAAAAATTGAGGGTGCAGAAGATGAAGTAAGAAATATGAGTTATGAAAAAGCTCGAAAAATATATGGGGGCAAGTTGCCAGAAATAGTAGAAAAAAGATTAGAAAAAGAATTAAATTCTATAATTAATAATGGATTTTCAGTTGTATATTTAATTTCTAGTAAATTAGTAAAAAAATCTTTATCCGATGGCTACTTAGTAGGTTCTAGGGGTTCTGTTGGTTCTTCTTTGGTCGCTACCATGATGGATATTACAGAAGTAAATCCCTTAGTACCTCATTATGTTTGCCCTAAATGCCAGCACAGCGAATTTTTCTTAAAGGGTGAATACGCATCTGGTTTTGACTTGCCGAATAAAAATTGTCCTCACTGTCAAACTAAGATGAAAAAAGATGGACAAGATATCCCCTTTGAAACTTTTTTAGGATTTAAAGGAGATAAGGTACCCGATATTGATTTGAATTTTTCAGGAGAGTATCAACCGACGGCACATAATTTTACAAAAGAAATTTTTGGAGAAGATTATGTTTATCGAGCAGGAACCATATCAACAGTTGCAAAAAAAACAGCCTATTCATTTACAAGAGAATATTTTGAGAAAAATGATATAGAAAAACGCGATGTCGATTTAGAAAGAATAGCTACTGGTTGTGAAGGAGTTAAGCGAACTACAGGGCAACATCCAGGAGGAATTTTGGTTGTGCCAAATGATATGGAAATTTTTGATTTTACTCCATATCAATATCCAGCAGATGATGCAAACAGTGCTTGGCTTACGACACATTTTGATTTTCACTCTATTCATGACAACATATTAAAATTTGATATTTTAGGTCATGATGACCCGACCATGATTAGAAAATTACAAGACCTATCAGGAATTAATCCTACTGAAATTGATGTTTCTGATAAAGAAGTTATGAAGATTTTTTCTTCTCCTGATGTTTTAGGTGTTACAAGTAAAGATTTAGGTTGTGCAACAGGAACTTTAGGTATTCCAGAATTTGGAACAGGTTTTGTAATTCAAATGCTTCAAGATACCAAACCAACAACTTATTCAGAATTGGTACAAATTTCAGGGTTATCGCATGGTACAGATGTTTGGTTGGGGAATGCCCACGAACTTATAAAAAAAGAAATTTGTACTTTAAAAGAAGTTATAGGTTGTCGGGATGACATTATGGTTTACTTAATTTATGCAGGATTAGAAGAAAGTTTAGCATTTACAATTATGGAAAGTGTTCGTAAGGGCAGAGGTCTAAAAGAAGAATGGGAAGAAGCTATGCGTGCCAATAATGTTCCTGAATGGTATATAAATTCTTGCAAAAAAATTAAATACATGTTCCCTAAGGCTCACGCCGCAGCCTATGTACTAATGGCACTTAGAATTGCCTGGTTTAAAGTCTACCACCCAATAATTTATTACTGTGCATATTTCTCAGTAAGAGCAAATGATTATGACATAAAAACAGTAGTTAAGGGTAAAGAATTTTTAGCTAAAAGAATAAAAGAAATAAAAGAAACAGATAAAAGTCAAGTTTCTGGTAAAGATTTGGATTCTTTAGTAAGTTATGAACTAGCTTATGAAATGTTGCAACGTGGTTATAAATTTGCAGGAATAAATTTAGAAAAATCTCAAAGTTTTGACTATGTAATAGAAGGTGATACACTGATACCTCCATTTTCAATAGTTCCTTCACTCGGTAAAAGTGTCGCCCTAAGAATTGTTCAAGCTAGAGAAGAAAAAGCCTTTTTATCCGTGGAAGATTTTTCTAAAAGGGGCGGAGTTTCTACAACTATAATGGAATATTTAAAAGACTTAGGAACTTTTAAAGGACTACCAGAAAAAGCACAATTATCATTCTTCGATGAATTATTTTAAAAATATCAAATAAATTAAATGCTAGATAATATTTAGTGGGATAAAAATTCTCACTA
This sequence comes from Gemella sp. zg-1178, assembly GCF_018790995.1. Taxonomy (NCBI): domain Bacteria; kingdom Bacillati; phylum Bacillota; class Bacilli; order Caryophanales; family Gemellaceae; genus Gemella; species Gemella sp. zg-1178. The sequence goes on along the minus strand of NZ_JAHKEI010000005.1, from coordinate 28,980 downwards.
AATATTTTTTTGTAAATTATTTACAATTTTAGTTAGAAAAGATAAAATATTTTTTATCAAGTCAAGTCTATAAATAAAATATTTTGCAAGTAAAATTTTTCAGTAGCTTAGTATGTATTTTTTATATAAATATTAAATTTAAATTTTTAAAATAATATTTTATTTATTTTTTCTCAAGAATTACAATTAATTTTACTTTTATCTTAGGAATAGTTTATAATATAGTTAATATTCAAATAAACAGAGGATTTTATGAGAGAAGAAAAATATTTGTATTTGTATGAAGATGAGAGGGTAAAATTTGCTTTTACAAAAAGAGAAGTTGACGGAAAAAATATTGAAGATATAAAAAAAGTTTTGAGTAAGTATAGTTTTAATGTTGATAAATTATCTTATGCTAAACAGGTTCATGGTTCTAAAGTAGAGTTGGTAAATTCAAATATTATTAATTTTTCAACAGAGTGCGATGCCCTAATAACTGACAAAGTAAATACCCCTTTACTAATTTTCACAGCAGATTGCCTGCCACTTATATTTTATGACAAAACAAAAAAAGTTGTTGCCCTAGCCCATGCAGGTTGGAGGGGAACTTATGACAAAATAGCTTCTCAAGTAGTTAGCAAAATGAAAAATATTTACACATCTTCTGAAAAAGATATTCAAGTCTTTCTTGCCCCACATATCAGTATTAATAATTATCAAGTATCACTTGAACTTATAGAAAAATTTTCTAAATTTAATATCAAGAACTACTATAAAAGAATAGAAAATTCTTATTTTTTAGATTTAGAAACTATTAATAAATATTTTTTAATTAAAGCTGGTATTTTGGAAAAAAATATTTCTTCAAGTGGTTTTTGTACTGTTGCAGATAATGATAAATTTTTATCTTATAGAAAAGACAAGGGAACAGAAAAAAGAATAGCCACAGTAATCGAGTTGAAAAAATAAGAAACTAGGAGGCAAAATAATGGACGATATAAAAATAGTTGAGCAAATAAGCAGTTTTAAAAAAATTCCTCTGGGTTCTGATGCTTGGCGATTGGCATTTTATCATATAGCAAGAGAATTTTGGAATATGGGGGAACATTTTATAGTGCTTGATAAGGCAAGTTACGAACAAAATGGCTATCACCTACCATTAATAAGAGAATACAAGGGAAGTGTAGCAGTTCAATTTTTTACCAACTATGAAAAAGCTAGAATTTTTGTTGAAGATAACAAGGATTTATTTGAAGTGGCTGGGAAAAAATTAATTTATAAGATAAAACAGGGGGCATTTCAGCAAGTTTTTGCACCCTTTTTTGCCCAACAAAAATTTAATTACATAATCAATGCTCCAGAAGAACATTTTTTGGATACTTTTGAAAGATTAATAGGGCTTATGGAAGCTGATAGTGATTATATAGTTGATGAATTTCAAAAAAGTTTATTGGACGAAGGTAATTATAAAGAATTTTTTGTGGATATTTGTAAAAAATATTTAGTTTTTGTAGGTTAGCTACTAGGGCTAAAAAATATGATATAATTAAGTGTAAAATAAAATAAATGGAGAAAAAAATTGAAATATATAGTATGTAATAGTGAGCAAGCTGTTTTTAATCGAGTTTATGACGAATTAGAAAAATTTATAGAAGCCGGTGCAGTTTTTTCTTTTTCTGAAAAAATATTGGGTAGTCAGTTTGAAAAAAGAATAGTAGATGAACATATTAACGGTAAATACAACTACAATCATGTTATTTTTATCGGTCAAAAAGAATTTCTTAATATGGACAAGGAAGAAGATTTTGGTCTGTATAGACTTATGAGAAAAAATCTTTACAAGCCTCTTGAAGTGGACTATAAAAATATATTTTCACCTGAATACCAAAAAGAAGAAGATATATATTTATACAAGGAGATACTCAAAGAAAATCCTATTGATGTAGCAATTTTATTTATAGACAAGGCAGGCTATATTTTAAATTATAACAGGGTAACAGAAGAAAATAGTGATGTGCATATTTACGAATTATCATCTTATGAAAAAAATAATTTAATAGAAAAATATGGTTTCAAGCTAAATAGTGATAAGGTAGTAGCTATGGGTTATGACAATATCATGTCAGCAAGAAATATATTTTTAATAGCCATAGGCAGTGATAAAAAAGAATATGTTGCTAATATCTTTGAAGAAAATGAAGATAAAAGCCCAATCTCTTTATTAAAAAATCACAAAAATTTAACTATCTTTGTGGATAAGGACGCGGGTTATAAGTCAGAAGAGGAAGTGAATAAGCTAATCAAAGAAAAACAACGCAAGAAAAAAGAATTAGTAGAACAAATGAAAGTAGAGAAGTACATAGCTAAGGAAGATGAATAATATTAATGACTATAAACATATAATTGATTACGATTTTAGCAAGCTTGACCTAAAAGATACAGTAGCAGTTAGTTTTAAAATAAAAAATAATATAACAGCCTACGACTTTCTAACCATATTTTACGAAAAAAAGGGAAAAAGATTTGCCATTAAAAGACCCAATGCCAAGGATATGATTATAGGAATAGGGCATGAATATACTTGGAATTTTGATTCTAATGATTTTCTAACCAATTATAAAAATGATACCATAACATCAGATTTTGAAAATCTAATGTCCCAAACAAGCAAAATAAATATTGATGATTTTTCAAACGATTATTTTGGCATGTATGGTGGTGTTTCTGCTGGTAATAATAAAAAATCACAAGAGTGGATAGATTTTAGCGACACTATTTTTGTGATACCCAGCATACTAGCAGTTTTTAAGGATGAAGAAATTTTATTTACACTATTTTTTAAAAACAAAAAAGATGTAGATTTTTCTAAACAATGGCAAGATAGAATAGTATTTTTAAGAAAAATTGCAAATAAAGAATTTATACCCTTGAGATTAATCCAGCCAAAATCAGTAAGAGAAATATATCCAGAAGTTTGGCAAGATAACATAAAAGAAGCCTTAGAACAAATAGAAAATAATATTTTTAAAAGAATAGCCCTGTCAAGAAAGAATCAAATAGTCTTAGATGAAGAAATTTCTTTGGCAAAAATTGTAAAATATTTTACCAAGAAAAAACTTTATTTCATAGCCTTTGAATCTAAGAAAAGTTCCTTTATCACCAGTAATCCTTTGCTATCCTTATCAACCTCACAAGAGGAATTAAAGGCTTATTTATACTTGCAAAAAGAAAACTTATTTAATGGTCGTCGTTCCATAGATTTTGATGAAGAAGATATAGAAAAAAATTACAAAAAAGAACTAGAAGAAAAAACTGGTTACACTTTTGAAATTTTTAAGGATAAAATATTAACCGGCAAGGCCTTGGATATTTATTCTGTATGCAGAACAAAAGGAAATAAGCCCCTAAAAGACATAAAATTACTGAGTTTACTCTATCCAATATCAATAATAAAGGGTTATCCCAAAGAAGAAACAGAAAAATTTTTAAAAGAAAGAGAAAATATAGGTTACGGTTTTTGGTACTCCCCATTTGGTTTTATAAATCATAATTTAGAAGCTAATTTTTATACTTGTGGCAATATGATTGTGTCCTTCAAAAAAATCATTACCATATTCACAACAATTTTAGTAAATGACTTAATGACCTATGAAGATATTATCGAAAATAGTGATGACTTGGTAGCCAAAAATTTAAAATTATTTGATAATAAAGACTTAGAAGGTAATGACTAGAAAATGAAAAAATTTTAAGTGATTATAGAAAAGGAATTATTTATGCTCTTTTAGGTGCAAGTTTTTAGGGACTATCTGGAGTTTTAGGAGAATACTTGCTCAATGTTTCTAAACTTAATTCAACTTGGACAATAAGCAATCGCATATTTTATTCGGGCTTTATATGTTACTTATTCTCTACACCAAAGAAAATAAAGAAAATTTTTAGTCCCTTTGCCAACAAAAAAGATGTAATAAAATTAATAAATTTTGCTTTTTTAGGTCTGCTTATTTGTCAAGGAATTTATTTTTTATCAATAAAATATACTAACTCATCAATAGCCACTATCCTGCAATATTTAGGACCTACAATGATTATGTTCTATTATTGCATCGCTAAAAAAGATTGCCAGTTTTGAATGAACTGCTTGCTATCTTTTTATCGTTTTTTGGTACTTTATAGCAACTCACCTAAATTTTTATAATATTATAATATCTCCTTGGGGGCTGTTTTGGGGAATATTTTCTGCACTCGGCTTGGCATCTTATAATATTTTATCAATAGACCTAATAAAAAATACGGTTCTATCTTAACAGTAGCTTGGGGATTTTTTATTGCTGGTCTTGTTATTCAAATAGCAACTGGCAGTTTTTATATTCCAGCAGGATTTAATCTTATTGATTTTTTGCCATGTTCGGAGTTATAGTTTTTGGTAAGATACTATTATTTTCAATATACCTAGAAGTTGTTCAACTTATTGGAGCAGTTAGAGGAAGCATAGTTAGTTGCTTTGAAGCCATAGTTGCTATTATTTTTTTCTTTTATCCTCTTAGGAAGAAAAAAATTTTTTTTATGACATATTAGGAATAGTAATTATTTTATCATCGGTACTCATACTTAACAAAAAATAGTTTACTTGCAATAATATTATAAAATTAATAAAATATAGATAGCGATGAGAATATTAGTATTTGCTAATATTCTTTTTTTATAAAAATTTTAAGGAGAAAAAAATGGACTATAAAAGTTTTGATGACTTATACAAGACTATGACAACAAAAGAATTGACCCTACTTGCCAAAGATTTGAAAGTAGAACGTTATTCAACATTAAATAAAAAAGAGTTGGTGCTTGCCATATTAGAAAAACAAATGGAAAAAGACGGCAACTACTACTTAACAGGCGCTTTAGATGATATTCACCAGGAACAAGGTTTTGGATTTTTACGAACGGTAAATTACAATAAGGGCGAAGTTGATATTTATATTTCTTCATCACAGATTAGACGCTTTGAATTAAAAAAAGGCGATGAAGTTACTGGTAAAGTTCGTAAGCCCAAAGAAAATGAACGCTACTACGGTCTTCTTCAAGTTGATTTTATAAATGGTGTAAATGCTGAAGAAATAAAATCACGTCCCCATTTTCAAGCCCTTACTCCTATCTACCCCAATCAAAAAATAAAATTAGAAACAACAAAAGAAAAATTATCTACTAGATTTATAGACTTGGTAAGCCCTATTGGATTTGGACAACGTGGCTTAATAGTTGCACCACCAAAAGTTGGAAAAACCACATTAATAAAAGAAATTGCCAACGCAATTCGTAAAAATTATCCCGATAAAAAATTAATTATTTTACTTATTGATGAAAGACCTGAAGAAGTAACAGACATGGAAGGTTCTGTTCAAGGGGCTGAGGTTGTAAGTTCTACCTTTGATGAAAAACCAGAAAATCATGTCAGAGTTGCAGAATTAGTGATTGAACACGCCAAAAGACGAGTTGAACTTGGGCAAGATGTGATAATATTAATGGACAGTATAACAAGACTAGCAAGAGCCTATAACATAGTTTCGCCAAGCAGTGGCAAGGTACTTTCTGGAGGAGTTGACCCCTATAGCTTGCACAAACCAAAATCATTTTTTGGCGCAGCCCGTAATGTAGAAGGTGGCGGAAGTCTAACAATTATAGCGACGGCTTTAGTAGATACTGGTTCTCGTATGGACGATTTAATATTTGAAGAATTTAAGGGGACAGGAAATATGGAATTAGTCCTTTCTCCAGACTTGGCAAGAAAAAGAATTTATCCAGCCATTGATTTTGCAAAAAGTTCAACAAGAAAAGAAGAATTACTACTAACAGAAGATGAAATTGCAGTAATTAACCAAACAAGATTAAAACTAGCAGACGTTTCAGAACCAGCTATAGCAGTCCTTAATCATCTAAAAAAACATGATACTAATAAAGAATATGTTGAAGAAATGTTAAAATTTATTAATAAATAAAATATTTATAACTATATAAAGTTAATTTATTATAAAAATATTCAAAAAAATTTTACTAATTATTAAATCCTATATAAATAAAATTTATGGAAGAAATATTACGGAAATAAGAATAGCAAATATTGATGAAGTACTAGAAATAAGTAAAATTCATGCTAGAGAATGGAGTAATACATATAAATACTTAATTCCTAAAGACAAGCTGGCTAATATAAGTGGGGATATGTGCTTGAAGCTAATAAAAATATTATAAAAAATAAAAAAGCGAATATTTATGTGGCGCAAGTAGGAGATATAGTTTTGGAAAATATAGGCTAAATGAAAATGATGGAGAAATTTATGTTATATATTCTTAAAGAATATCAAAATAGGGATATAGGACATCAGCTATTTCAAAAGCCTTAAATATATTGCTAAAAGATTATAAGAAAACTAAAGTCTTAATTTTATCTCAAAACCATAAAGCTAGAAAATTTTATTAAAAATTTAAATTTAGATTAGTGGCTACTAAAAAATTAATTTTTTGAAATTGAATTAGATTCTTGTGTGTATGAATATAATTTAAAAAATAAATAATTAAAATATTTAATCAGTATTACAGAAAATAAGCAAAATTAAATATACTTTAAATTTAGAAATAATAAGAAAATATTTATAGGTATAAAATAAAAATGAAAAAAATAAAAAATTTTTAAAAGTCTATTTTAGCTTTATATTCTTATTACTAGGCTTAACTATTTCATTTTATTTATGGGCAAAAACTTATAATACAAATCTAGAATTTAAACCACTAAAAGCAAGGGTAAAAAGGTAGAGGGAATTTATTATAAAAAATAGGGGGAACTACCGAATATAAGATCACAGTTTCGTTTGAAGATAAAAAATATGAACTACAAAATGTAATTATGGATTATCATATAGAAATAGTAATATTATTGACGTATTTTTAGCTAAGGCTATGCTATATGAAAATATAGAAGGTCTTAGAACAGATACTAAAGAAGCGAGATATTATTTTCTAAGTTTAGGACTAGACCTAATATTATTATTTTTGTTTTTCTATCATTTACTTGAATTTAATAAGATGAGGAAGGGAATAAATATTAAAAAGTATAAATTATAAATTGCTCTAAATTTAATTTTTTATTGTTTTTCTTTCGGAAAAATTTTTAAAATATGTAATAAACTAGATAAGTAAACTTTATAACAAGTATTTCCAAAGAAATATTTATTCCTTTTAAAATTTTAAAAATAAAAGTATTGATTAGCTTTTCTAATCAATACTTTTTTTTTATATTCCTAATTTTTGTAATATTGCTTTTTTAAATTTTAGTTTTTGGTAGTCTATATCTTCTGTTTCGTCGAAAGTTATTACTACTTCATCAACTAGTTGACCTGGTTTATTTTTTAAAATGTATATTCTATCGCTTAGATTTATAGCTTCTTCTATATCGTGGGTAATTATTAGACTTGTTAGCCCTAATTTTTTATGAATATCCAAATACCACTGGTGTAGCTCTCTTTTTGTAATAGCGTCTAAGGCACTAAAGGCTTCATCTAGTAAAAATAATTTTTCCTTAAACATATAGGTTCTTAGTAGAGCTATTCTTTGTCGCATGCCACCACTTAGTTCTTTTGGGTACTTGTCCTTATATTTTTCTAAACCGAATTGAATGAGCTTCTCCTCTGCTTCTTTAAGGGCTTCTTCTTTTTTCACCCCTCTTATAATAAGGGGTAGGGCAATATTTCTTATAACTGTTTTATGCTCTAGCAATAAATCTTTTTGGAGCATATAGCTTACTTTTCCGATAAAATTGCTATCTTGTCCTATTTTTATAGAACCAGCTTGTAATTTTTCAATTCCCGCTATGATGTTAAAAAGAGTTGATTTACCTACACCGCTTGTTCCGATTATCGAAACGACTTCACCTTTTTTAACATACATATTTATATTTTCTAATACTGGATTGTTAGGATAGGTATAAGTTAAATTTTCTATTTCTAATATCTTCATTATTTTATGTATTCATTCGTAAAGCCAGCATTTTCTTTTAATGGATTTTCTGTAATTTTATTTTCGTTAAGCCACTTATAAAATTTATTCCATCTTGCAGGGTCTATTTCTCCCCATTTATCTTTATTTGTAGCGTATTGTTTTGCTAAATATTTTTGTGATTCAATAACAAACTCTTTTTTATCCTTTAGTTCAGGAGCGTACTTAATAAGTATCTCAGCAGCTTCTTTAGGATTTTCTATTGCATACTGATAACCTTTTTTAATTGCTTGAATTATTTTTTTGGCTTCGTCACCATTTTCTTTTAAATACTTGTTATTTGCAATTATTACTGGTGAATAATAATCAAGTTCTGGGGCAAAATCTTTTAGGTAAAAGAAGTTTGTGTCTATATTCATACTTTTAGCCAGTAGTCCGTCCCAAGCATAAAAAATCCATGCAGCATCAAAGACTTTATTCTCAATAGCCGTAACAGAGTTGCTATCCGTATTAGGAACCAATTCTAACTTTTTAAAGTCAGCTTTTTCTTTATCCATAATATTTTTTATCATGGCAAGTTCTATTGGATCATTCCAAGTTCCGTATTTTTTATTTTCCAAATCTTTTGGTCTAGTTATATTTGCCTGTTTTTTTGAGATAATTCCTGATGTATTATGTTCTATTATTGCTGCGACAGCAGTTATTTCTGCTCCTTTTGCTAGTTTGTTTGCCATGCTATCTTGAAAATATATGGCAAAGGGAGCTTTGTTATTTATTACCAAGTCTGAAGAACTATCTTCTGGGGGTAATTTTATATCTAAGTCAATCCCAGCTTCTTTTAAATATCCCTTTTCTTTAGCTACATATAGCCCAGTGTGATTAGTATTAGGTGTCCAATCTAGTATAAAATCTACTTTTTTAAGTTTTGTAGTTTCTTCTTTTTTTGTTGCACAAGCTGTAATACTTATTATCATAATAAGTGACAGAATGCTATAAAGTATTTTTTTAATTATTTTCATCATTTTCTCCTATATATTTCCATTTAATAAGTTTCTTTTCACTAATTTTTATAATTTTCATACTTAATAAACTAATTGCTGATACCAGAATAATTATTGCAAACATTGTGTCGTATTGAAATAGTTTTTTTGTCCTAATCATATATACTCCAAGACCTTCAAAACCTCCCAACCATTCAGAAACAACCGCCGCTATAAAGGCGTAAGATACACTGACACGCAAACCAGCATAGAAATAGCTTAAAGAATTTGGAATCTTAACATGCTTCATTATCTGCCATTTATTAGCCTTCATCAATTTTAAAAGTTGTATCGTGTCTTCATCAGCATTTCTGAAACCATCTAATATGCTAATTATTATTGGGAAAGTAGTTGTTATTATTATTAAAACTATCTTTGGAGCCATACCGTAGCCTAACCATAAAACCAGTATAGGAGCTATGGCAATAGTGGGAACTGTTTGTGTTATTATCAGTAGGGGATAGATTGCCCTATTAAAAGAGTTAAAAGTATCCATTAAAACAGCTAAAAGACAAGCTATTAATATACCGTAACTTAGCCCTATAAAAGCTTCTATTATTGTTATTTTACTATGAAATAATAATTGATTATAATTTTTTATAAAGGCTCTGGCTATCTCTAATGGTGTAGGTATAATAAATTTTGGTAATAAACCAAGATTTCCAGAAATTTGCCAAATAAATATAATTAAAGAAAATGTAACTAGACTAATATGTCTATTTATCAAATTTTTTAATTTTTTCATAAGACGTCATAATCTCTCCATAGTTTATTTTCACGTTGGCAAATATATTTTTATGTTCTTTCCCAGCTAAGTCTATAGCCATTTTCAAGCTATCCATGAGATAATTAAATTCCCCCTCAATAACCGTTTCAAAAGGAGAAACCACAATCTTGTCATGCCTACTTTTTAAAAAATATATGACCTTATCAATAATTTCTATCCTATCCTCCCTACCAAGTGGTAAAATTTGTAAAGCAATGCTACAATTTAGCAAAATAAAAAACCTCCTCAATATTAAGTACAAGTACTCTATTTTAGGAAGTTGTGTTTTATCTAATTTTATGACCCATTAACAGTCAAATTCATGACTAAATTAATTTCCTACGCTGGCATTATCCAGATCAGGTATGGTCGAACCTACAAGGTTCCTCTCAGACTGTTCACAGACTCCCTTATTTCTAATTATAACATACTGTATAGGCTTTAACAAGAAATTAAAATTTAATTTTTCTAAAATTTAAAATTTTTTGCTATAATATTATGGAGGAAAAAATACGAAAGGAGAATTTTTTGAAAAACCAATATCTCATAATAGACGGCTACAACCTCTTATTCAAGCTGAAAGAATATTCTAAAATAAAAAGTTCTGCCTTTCAAACAGAAAGAGATAGCCTTATAGAAATACTAAAAGAATATGCTTCTGGCAACAACTACAAAGTTTATTGTGTTTTTGATGCCTACAAAAATGGTAATAAGGAATATATAAAAGAAGAAAATCCAATTTATATAGTCTACACTAAAAACGGGGAAGATGCTGACAGATGGATAGAAAGAAAAACAAAAGAACTCTACATAAATCATTTTGTCGACGTAATAGTTGTTAGTGATGACAGGGATGAAAGAGATAGTGCTTTAGGATATGGAGCTATCCTTAGAGATTGCCATAGATTTATAAAAGATTTGTATGACAGAAAAAATCAAATGTCAAAATACATAAAAAAACACAATGAAACAAGAATTAAAAATAGAAATATCAGAATAAGTGCCAAAGACAGAAAAAAATTAGAACAATTTTTACTAACAGGAAAAAAATTTAATAATTAAAAATATTTTTTTTAAAAAAGGAGATTACTATGCAATTTCAACTTAACGACAAAAAAGATTTTTTATATTACGGAGAAGATGAAAAAACATCTATCTGTTATTTAGTTTTTCCCAAAAATCCAGACGGTAGCCAAACAATAACAAAAGTTTTTGTTGATGAAAAATACAGAGGTCAAGGCTTAGCAGGCAAACTAATGCAAGAAGTAGTTACCTATGCCAAAGAAAATAATATTAAATTAGACGCCACTTGCTCTTACGCTATAAAATGGTTTGAAAAAAATAAATAGAAAAATAAAAACTAAGATTTTTGTAATTAAAAATTTTAGTTTTTTATTATCTTTAGCTGGTTAATTTTATTTTAGAACTTGATAAATATTCTAAAGAACGTTTAATTATTTGTCTTCATAGATTGCATATTATTATTGCTAATTTCATTTTAGAATATGCAGTTTTACAATTCTAAAATTAATTAGAAAATATTTAAAAAATACTTGCATTATTATTTTTAAGTATGTATAATAGTAATGTTGGTCTTATTAAAGACTTGCGTTGAAGCGAAAGGTTACCGACACGCCAGGCCGCTTTGCCATGGCATAACGTAGTTGGATAACTTTCGTGGAGAAGTCATTGCTAGACGATGGCGAATATACAAACAGGAGGAGAAATGATGGCAAAACAAAGAATACGTATCCGTCTAAAAGGATATGACCACAGATTAGTAGATCAAAGTGCAGAAAAAATTGTTGAAACAGCAAAACGTTCTGGTGCAAAAGTGTCTGGACCAATTCCGTTACCAACAGAAAAAGCTGTGTACACAATCTTACGTTCAGTTCACGTTTATAAAGATAGTCGTGAGCAATTTGAACAACGTACTCACAAACGTCTAATCGATATTATTGAACCAACACAAAAAACAGTTGACGCTTTAATCAGCTTAAACTTACCATCAGGTGTTGACATCGAATTAAAATTATAATAATCAGGAGGTGACTTTCGATGACTAAAGGTATCTTAGGTAGAAAAGTTGGTATGACTCAAATTTTTGCTGAGAACGGTGAATTAATCCCAGTAACAGTTATAGAAGCAAAAGGCAACGTCGTACTACAAAAGAAAACAGTAGAAGTAGAAGGATACAACTCAATCCAATTAGGATTTGATGACAAACGTCCTTACGACAAAGAACGTAAAGACCGTTTAGTAAAAGTAGCTAACAAACCTGAGCAAGGTCATGCTGACAAAGCAAACACTGCTCCAAAACGTTTTGTTCGTGAAATTAGAGATGCTGATGTAGCAAATTATGAAGTAGGTCAAGAAGTCCAAGTTGATATTTTTGCAACAGGAGACTTAGTTGACGTAACAGGAACAAGTAAAGGTAAAGGATTCCAAGGGGCAATCAAACGCCACGGGCAAAGTCGTGGACCAATGGCTCACGGTTCTCGTTACCACCGTCGCCCTGGGTCAATGGGACCTGTAGCACCTAACCGTGTATTTAAAGGTAAAGCACTACCAGGTCAAATGGGTGGAGTTACAGTAACTACTCAAAACTTAGAAGTTGTAGGTGTTGATGTAGAAAACGGAGTTATCTTAATCAAAGGCTGTATCCCAGGTTCTAAGAAAAGTTTCGTAAAAATCCAATCAGCAGTTAAATCTGGTAAATAAGAAATATACGGAAGGAGGAAATTAGCACATGACACAATTAGATTTATTTAAACAAGATGGTACTAGAGTTGGTGTAGTTGAAGCTAATGATGCAGTATTTGGAATTGAACCAAATCAACACGTTTTATTCCAAGCTGTAACTTTACAAAGAGCTTCTTTACGTCAAGGTACTCACAAAACTAAAGGACGTTCTGAAGTATCAGGTGGTGGTCGCAAACCATGGCGTCAAAAAGGAACAGGACGTGCTCGTCAAGGGTCTATTCGTTCGCCACAATGGCGTGGAGGAGGAATTGTATTTGGTCCAACACCACGTGATTATGGCTTTAAAATGCCAAGAAAAATGCGTAGGCTAGCATTACGCTCTGCTTTATCTTCTAAAGTTGCAGCTAATGAAGTATTCGCATTAGAAACATTATCATTTGATGCAATCAAAACTAAAAACTTTAAAGAAATGATGACAAACTTAGGTTTGGATAAAAAAGTATTATTCGTAGTATCTCAATATGAAGAAAATGCTTTATTATCAGGAAGAAATATCCCAGGAGTCAATATAATTGAGTCTGAAGGATTAAATGTAGTAGACATCTTAGGACACAATAAAGTTGTATTCACTAAAGATGCAGTAGAAAAAGTTGGGGAGGTATTAGCATAATGGAAGCTCGCGATATTATCAAACGCCCAGTTTTAACTGAGAAATCATATTTATTAATGCAAGAAAATAAATATACTTTCTTAGTAGGTACACGTGCTCACAAAACTCAAATCAAACAAGCTATCGAAGAAATTTTCGGAGTTAAAGTTGAAAAAGTGAACGTGATGAATTATAAAGCTAAATTCCGTCGTGTTGGAAGACATGCAGGATTTACAAATAAAAAACGTAAAGCTATTGTAAAATTAGCTGAAGGACAAACAATCGAAGGATTATTTGCTTAATAAGAAATTAAAACCACTATGGAGGGAAATGACAAATGGCTATTAAAGTATATAAGGCTATAACTAATGGTCGTCGTAATATGACATCATTAGATTTTGCAGAAATAACTGCAACAAAACCAGAAAAGTCATTATTAGCGCCGCTACCGAAAAAAGCGGGAAGAAATAATCAAGGTAAAATAACAGTTCGCCACAATGGGGGAGGACACAAAAAACAATACCGCATTATTGACTTTAAAAGAAATAAAGACAATGTACCAGCAAAAGTTGCTACAATAGAGTACGATCCAAATCGTTCTGCAAATATCGCATTGTTACACTATGTTGATGGTGAAAAACGATACATAATTGCACCGAAAGAATTAGTTGTTGGACAAGAAGTAGTTTCAGGGCAAGAAGTAGATATTAAAGTAGGTAACTCTTTACCGCTTGCTAATATTCCAGTAGGTACTTTAATACACAACATAGAACTTAAACCAGGTAAAGGTGGACAATTAGTTCGTTCTGCTGGTGCAAGTGCTCAAGTATTAGGTAAAGAAGGTAAATACGTATTAGTTCGTCTTAAATCAGGAGAAGTAAGAATGATTTTAGCGACTTGCCGTGCAACAATAGGTGAAGTTGGTAACGAACAACACGGATTAATTAATATAGGTAAAGCAGGAAGAACTCGTTGGCTAGGTAAAAGACCTACAGTTCGTGGTTCTGTTATGAACCCTAACGATCACCCACACGGTGGAGGTGAAGGACGTACTTCAATCGGACGCAAATCACCAATGTCGCCTTGGGGTAAACCTACACTTGGGAAGAAAACACGTTCTAAAAAAGCTCGTTCAAACAAATTCATTGTACGTGCTCGTAACAAATAGGAAAATAGCTGGACTTGGTAAGGAGCAAAAGCTCTTTACCAACAACACAGCATACAACATTCGAAAGGAGATAACACAATGGCTCGTAGCTTAAAAAAAGGACCATTCGCTGATCACCACTTATTAGCAAAAGTAGAAAAAATGAATGGCCAAGAGAAAAAACAAGTAATTAAAACTTGGTCACGTCGTTCAACAATATTCCCAACTTTTATTGGAATTACATTTGCTGTATATGACGGAAGAAAACATGTACCTGTTTATGTAACTGAGGATATGGTTGGACATAAGCTTGGAGAGTTTGCACCGACAAGAACATATAAAGGTCACGCAGCAGACGATAAAAAAACAAGAAGAAGATAATAAATAGATAAAATCAAGGAGGCACCTCATGGAGTCAAAAGCAATCGCTAAGACAGTCCGCATAGCACCTCGTAAAGTAAGACTTGTATTAGACTTAGTACGTGGCAAAAAAGTGGGCGAAGCATTAGGAATTTTAGAATTCACACCTAGAGCAGCTTCATTACCAGTGGCTAAAGTTATCAAGTCAGCTACTGCAAATGCTGAACATAATTACGGAATGAATATAGAAGACTTAGTAGTATCACAAGCTTTTGCAAACGAAGGACCAACTCTTAAGAGATTCCGTCCACGTGCAAAAGGATCTGCAAGTGCAATTAACAAAAGAACAAGTCATATTACTATCGTAGTAAGCGACAACAAATAATATTTTAGTATATCTAAAAAACAAAAGGAGGCTAAACTGTGGGTCAAAAAGTACATCCAATAGGATTGCGTGTAGGAATTATTCGTGATTGGGATTCAAAATGGTATGCAGAAAAAGATTTTGCTACAAACTTACACGAAGATTTTAGAATACGTGAATTTATAAGTAAACAATTAAAAGACGCATCAGTTTCTAAAGTAGAAATTGAAAGATTTGATAAAAAAGTAAACATTTCAGTACACACTGGCAAACCTGGTATGGTAATCGGTAAAGGTGGAACTGAAATTGATAAATTAAGACTATCGTTAAATAAATTAACTGGAAAAAGAGTACACATAAACGTTGTGGAAATTAAAAAAGTTGATATCGACGCTAAACTAGTTGCAGAAAATATTGCTCGTCAATTAGAAGCTCGTGTATCATTCCGTCGTGCTCAAAAACAAGCTATCCAAAGAGCTATTAGAGGTGGAGCAAAAGGAATTAAAACTCAAGTATCAGGACGACTTGGTGGAGCAGATATGGCTCGTTCAGAAGGATATTCAGAAGGGTCGGTACCTCTACATACATTAAGAGCTGATATTGACTACGCTCATGAAGAAGCTGATACAACTTATGGCAAACTTGGAGTTAAAGTTTGGATTAACCGTGGTGAAGTATTACCAACTAAAAAATCTGAAAAAGGAGGTAACTAATTATGTTAATGCCTAAACGTGTAAAATATCGTCGTCAACACAGACAATCAACAAAAGGTAAAGCAAAAGCTGGCACAGTAGTAGATTTCGGAGAATACGGATTACAAGCTACAACAGCATCAAGAGTTACTTCTCGTCAAATAGAATCAGCACGTATTGCTATGACACGTTATATGAAACGTGGTGGTAAAGTGTGGATTAAAATATTCCCCCACATGCCTTACACTAAAAAACCTTTAGAAGTTCGTATGGGTTCTGGTAAAGGTGCAGTTGAAGGATGGGTTGCAATAGTTAAACCAGGTAGAGTGATGTTTGAAGTTGCTGGAGTAAGTGAAGAAGTTGCTCGTGAAGCTCTAAGACTTGCATCTCACAAATTACCTGTTAAATGTAAATTTGTAAAACGTGAAGAAACAGGTGGTGAAGCATAATGAAAACAAGAGAATTCAAATCTATGATTAGAGAATTAACTTCACAAGAGTTAGAAACAAAAATTAAAGAATTAAAAGAAGAGCTTTTCAACTTACGCTTCCAATTGGCAACAGGTCAATTAGAAAATACAGCTCGTATTAGTCAAGTTAGAAAATCAATCGCTCGTATGAAAACTGTTATTCGCGAAAGAGAATTAGCGAATAAATAAAATAGGAGGTAACTATGACTGAAAGAAATGATAGAAAAGTTTACGTAGGTAAAGTTGTTTCAACTAAAATGGATAAAACAATCACAGTTTTAGTAGAAACTTACAAAAAACATCCACTTTACGGGAAACGCGTAAAATATTCAAAAAAATTCAAAGCACATGATGAAAATAATGTAGCAAAAATTAATGATATTGTAAAAATAATGGAAACTCGTCCATTATCTGCAACAAAACACTTCCGTTTAGTAGAAGTAGTAGAAGAAGCAGTAATTATCTAAAAAAGTATAAATATACTGTAATAAGGAGGCAAAAAGCGCATGATTCAACAAGAAACACGCTTAAAAGTAGCTGATAACTCAGGAGCAAAAGAAGTTTTAACAATCAAAGTTCTTGGTGGTTCAGGACGTAAAATTGCTAATATTGGTGATGTAATTGTATGTTCTGTAAAAAAAGCAACACCAGGAGGAGTTGTTAAAAAAGGTGATGTAGTTAAAGCTGTAGTAGTTCGTACAAAAACAGGAGCTCGTCGTAATGATGGGTCATATATAAAATTTGATGAAAATGCTTGTGTAATTATCCGTGATGATAAGAGTCCACGTGGTACTCGTATCTTTGGTCCAGTTGCTCGTGAACTAAGAGACGGTAACTATATGAAGATCGTATCACTAGCTCCAGAAGTATTATAATCACTTAAAAAGTAGAAATAAAGAAGGAGGCCAGCAAGACATGTTCATTAAAAAAGGTGATAAAGTAGTAGTAATTACCGGAAAAGATAAAGGTAAAGTTGGGATAGTAAAACAAGCTTTACCAAAAGAAGACCGTGTAGTTGTTGAAGGTGTTAATATTGTAAAAAAACACACAAAATCATCTCAAGCAGCACCTCAAGGTGGAAGAGTTGAATTTGAAGCACCAATTCACGTATCTAATGTAATGTTACAAGATCCTGAAACTGGAAAACCAACAAGAGTAGGTTTTGAAGTGAGAGATGGTAAAAAAGTACGTATATCTAAAAAATCAGGAAAAGAAATTTAATTAATAGTAGAGAAAGGAGGCACTATTTTAGATGGCTCGTTTAGGAGATAAATTTAAAACAGAGATAACAAAAGAATTAATGACAAAGTTCGGATACAAAAGTGTAATGCAAGTACCGAAAATTGAAAAAATCGTAATTAACATGGGTGTAGGAGATGCAGTTCAAAACTCTAAAAACCTAGACAATGCAGTTACAGAATTAACTTTAATATCTGGACAAAAACCACTAGTAACAAGAGCTAAAAAATCAATAGCAACTTACCGTTTACGTGAAGGGATGCCTATTGGAACTAAAGTTACTTTGCGTGGAGAAAGAATGTATGAATTTTTTGATAAATTAGTAACAGTAGCACTTCCTCGTGTTCGTGACTTCCATGGTGTTTCTAAAAAAGCATTTGATGGGCGTGGGAATTATACGCTAGGAGTTAAAGAGCAACTAATTTTCCCAGAAATTGACTATGATAAAGTAAGTAAAGTTAGAGGTATGGACATAGTAGTTGTAACTACAGCTAAAACAGATGATGAAGCTCGTGAGTTATTAGCACTTTGTGGAATGCCGTTTGCAAAATAATATTAGAGAGGTAGTATAATGGCTAAAAAATCAATGGTAGAGCGTGAACTAAAACGCCAAAGATTAGTTGAAAAATATGCAGCTAAAAGAGAAGAATTAAAAGCTAAAGGTGATTACATCGGATTAAGCAAACTTCCAAAAAATTCAGCGCCAGCAAGACTACGTAATCGTTGTAGCATTACGGGACGTCCACATGGATACATTGGTAAATTTGGAATTTCACGTATTAAATTCCGTGAATTAGCTTATAAAGGTCAAATACCTGGAGTTAAAAAATCAAGTTGGTAATATAAAAATAGAAAGGGGGATTTATCCTAATGACAATGACAGATCCTATCGCAGATTTACTTACTCGTATTCGTAATGCTAATATGGTAAAACACGAATCACTAGAAGTACCAGCATCAAACATAAAAAAAGAAATAGTTGAAATCTTAAAACAAGAAGGTTTTATCAAAGATGTAGAATATATCGAAGATAACAAACAAGGAATAATCAAAATCTTCCTTAAATACTCAAGAGGAGAAAGAGTAATTAAAGGAATTAAAAGAATTTCAAAACCTGGTTTACGTGTATATGCTAAAGCTGATGAGCTTCCAAAAGTATTAAACGGATTAGGTATAGCAATCGTCTCAACTTCAAATGGAGTTGTAACTGATAAAGTTGCTCGTAAAAATAATACAGGTGGAGAAGTATTAGCTTACATCTGGTAATAATAGAAGGAGGAGCCAATTAATGTCTCGTATAGGTAATAAAGTTATTACGATACCTGCAGGAGTAGAAGTTAAGTTAGATAACAACTTAGCAGTAGTAAAAGGACCTAAAGGTGAATTAACAAAACAATTTGACGCTGAATTAACATTTAACGTTGAAGGTAATGAAATAACAGTAGTACGTCCAAGCGATTCAAAAAGACATCGTACAATACATGGAACAACTCGTGCATTATTAGCTAACATGATTGAAGGTGTTTCTAATGGATTTAGAAAAGAACTAGAATTAATCGGGGTTGGTTATCGTACTCAAATGCAAGGAAATAAATTAGTGCTTAGCGTTGGTTATTCTCACCCAGTAGAATTTGAACAAATTGAAGGAATTAAACTAGGTGTTGAAGGAAATACTAAAGTAAGTATTGAAGGAATTAGCAAAGAATTAGTAGGGCAATATGCGGCGAAAGTTCGTGCAGTACGCCCACCAGAACCTTATAAAGGAAAAGGTATTCGCTATGTTGGGGAATATGTACGCCGTAAAGAAGGAAAAACTGGTAAATAATAGATAAAAGAAAGGAGTGTTTCAAATATGATTACGAAACTTGATAAAAACAAAGTTCGTAAAAAAAGACACGCAAGAGTACGTGTAAAAGTTCAAGGAACTAAGGAAGTACCACGTTTAAACGTATATCGTTCAAACACAAATATTTATGCACAAATTATTGATGATGCTAAAGGTGTAACATTAGCATCTGCTTCATCACTAAAATTAGCTGAAGTATCTAAATCAAGCGTAGCTGCAGCAAAAGAAGTTGGAAAATTAATTGCTGAAGCAGCAAAATCAAAAGGAATTACTAAAGTTGTTTTCGACCGTGGAGGATATTTATACCATGGACGTGTTAAAGCATTAGCTGATGCAGCACGTGAAAACGGACTAGTATTCTAATAAGGAGGGAAATAGACAAGATGCGCCAAGAAGAAATCAAAAAAGAATTTGAAGAACGTGTAGTTGCTATTCGTCGTGTAGCTAAAGTTGTTAAAGGTGGACGTCGTTTCCGTTTCTCTGCTTTAGTAGTAGTGGGTGATAAAAATGGACGTGTTGGATTTGGAACTGGTAAGGCCCAAGAGGTACCAGATGCAATTAAAAAAGCAGTAGAAGCTGCAAAACACAACTTAATAAATGTACCAATTGTGAACGGAACAACACCTCACGAAATTATCGGTAACTTTGGAGCAGGTTCTGTATTAATAAAACCAGCAGCGCCTGGTACTGGGGTTATAGCTGGTGGTCCAGTTCGTGCCGTATTAGAATTAGCAGGAATTTCAAACATTCTTTCTAAATCTTTAGGTTCTAACACACCAATTAATATGGTACGTGCAACAGTTGAAGGATTAACTAGACTACAAACAGTAGAACACGTAGCAGCTTTACGTGGAAAATCTGTGGAAGAATTATTAGGATAAGAGGAGGGAATAGATCATGACATTAAAAGTAACCCTAACTCGTAGTACGATAGGACGTCCAGAAAAACAAAGAAAAGTAGTTCAAGCCTTAGGTCTTAGAAAAATGCACCAAACAGTAGAACATAAAGATAATGCTGCAATTCGTGGTATGATTAATAAAGTATCACACTTAGTAACAGTAGAAGAAAAATAAAATAAGGAGGTGCTCGTCTAAATGAAATTACATGAATTAAAACCAGTTGAAGGTTCTAGAAAAGAACGTAATAGAGTAGGTCGTGGGATTGGTTCAGGAAACGGAAAAACAAGTGGACGTGGTCACAAAGGTCAAAAAGCACGTAGTGGTGGTGGAGTTCGCCCAGGTTTTGAAGGGGGACAAAATCCTTTATTCAGACGTATTCCAAAACGTGGATTTAAGAATGTAAATAGAAAAGATTACGCTCTTGTAAATCTTACAGATTTAAACAAATTTGAAGATGGTTCTGTAGTTAGCCCTGCCGCTCTATTAGAAGCAAAAGTTATTAAAAAAGAACTTTCAGGTGTAAAAGTATTAGCTACAGGTAAGTTAGAGAAAAAACTTACAGTACAAGCTCATAAATTCTCATCTTCAGCAAGAGAAGCAATTGAGGTAGCTGGTGGAGTTTGTGAGGTGCTATAGTAATGCTAAAAGCACTATTCAACTTATTTAAAGTAAAAGAAACTCGTAACAAAATATTATTTACATTTTTTATTATTACAATATTTCGTATAGGGTCATATTTGCCAATACCAGGTGTTGATGCATCGGTATTAAAAGCAGAAGATTCAGGAATATTTAGTATATTTAATACATTCGCAGGAGGAGCTTTACAACAGTTTTCTGTATTTGCTATAGGTATTATTCCCTACATTACAGCATCTATTGTAATTCAACTTATGCAAATGGATATTATACCTACCCTAACTGAGTGGTCAAAACAAGGTGAAGTGGGTCAGAAAAAAACGCAAAAATTAACTAGAGTATTGGCAATAATTTTAGCCTTTGTGCAATCCATAGTAATGTCTTATGGATTTAATAATGCATATACAGGCTTGGTTAAAGATACATCTATTTTAGGATTTTTAACTATTGCAATAGTACTTACAGCAGGAACAGCTTTACTACTGTGGATGGGTGACTTAGTAACTCAATACGGAGTAGGAAACGGAGTTTCGATAATAATCTTAGCTGGTATTATAGCAAGACTTCCACAAGGATTTATACAAATTTATGAAAGTCAGATAAAAGGTGCAGAAAATTTAACTTTGGCACTTTTAAAAATAGGAGTAGTAATACTTGTAGTTTTAGCAGTAGTAATGAGTGTAGTTTATGTACAAGAAGCCTTGCGTAAAATACCAATTCAATACTCACAAGCTAGAGCAGGAAGAAAAATGTTGGGAGCACGTTCAACATATTTACCATTAAAAGTAAATGGTGCAGGAGTTATTCCAGTAATTTTTGCAGTGGCATTCTTACAGTTGCCAAGAACTATCGCAATATTTTGGCATAATGAAAAAGTACAAAAAATTGCTAGTTATTTCGATTTAAGTCATTGGGCTGGAATGACACTATATGTAGTCTTGATTATTGCTTTTACATATTTCTACGTTATGGTACAAGTCAATCCAGAAAAAATGGCTGATAATTTGAGAAAACAAGGGAGTTTCGTACCAGGAATTAGACCTGGTAAAGAAACTGAAAAATACATTACAAAAGTTTTGTATAGATTAACTTTTGTAGGTTCAATATTTTTAGCGGCGATTGCTATCCTTCCAACAATGTTCGCCACATTGGCTAAATTACCAGCGTCTGTACAAATTGGAGGAACAAGTTTATTGATTGTAGTCAGTGTAGCACTTGAAACAGTTAAGCAACTTAATACTCAACTAACAGAAAAACACTATACTGGATTTATGAAATCTAGAAGAAGATAAGAGGTAATAATATGAACATACTATTAATGGGACTGCCAGGTGCAGGTAAGGGAACACAAGCAGAAAAAATAAAAGAAAATTATCCCTTACCCCACATATCAACAGGAGATATGTTTAGGGCAGCGATAAAAAATCAAACGCCACTAGGTGTTGAAGCTAAAAGTTATATTGACAAGGGACAGTTGGTACCCGATAGTGTAACAATTGGACTTGTAGAAGAAAGATTAAATCAAGAAGATGCAAAAGAAGGCTTTTTACTTGATGGATTTCCTAGAACAGTAGAACAAGCTGTAGCCCTTGATGAAATTTTGGTAAAATCAGCTAGAAAAATTGAAAAGGTACTAAACATAGATGTCAAACCAAGTATTCTAATACCTCGTTTAACAGGAAGAAGAATATGTCGTTCTTGTGGTGCTACCTATCATTTAATTTTCAACCCTACAAGAGTAGAAGGTGAATGTGATAATTGCCAAGGTGAACTATATCAAAGAAGTGATGATAATGAAGAAACTGTTGCGAATAGATTAGAAGTCAATATTGAACAAACAAAACCATTGTTAGATTTTTATAGCAAAAAAGATGGTGTAGTTCAAAGTATTGACGGAGATAGAGATATTCAAGTAGTATTTTCAGATATCAAAAAAATATTAGATACACTTAAATAATCAGGGAGGAATATATGGCAAAAGATGTCATTGAAGTAGAAGGCTTAGTGGTAGAAAACTTGCCTAATGCAATGTTTAAAGTAGAATTAGAAAATGGTCATGTTATTTTAGCACATGTTTCTGGGAAAATTAGAATGAATTATATAAGAATTTTACCTGGAGATAAAGTTACAGTTGAAATGAGTCCGTATGACCTAACTAAAGGTAGAATAACTTATAGATTCAAATAAGTTATAATTTCAAGGAGGAAATATAAGGATGAAAGTAAGGCCATCAGTTAAAAAAATCTGTGACAAATGCAAAGTAATTCGTCGTGGTGGTAAAGTATTAGTGATTTGCGAAAATGCAAAACATAAACAAAAACAAGGATAATAGGAGGTGCAAAATTAATGGCACGTATCGCAGGTGTTGATATACCTCGTGAAAAACGAGTAGTAATATCATTAACATATGTATATGGTATAGGTTTGAAAACTTCTCAAAAAATCTTAAAAGAAGCAGGAGTTTCTGAAGATGCAAGAGTAAAAGATTTAACAGGTGAAGAACTTGATAAAATTCGTGAAATAGTAGATAACTACAAAACAGAAGGTGATTTACGCCGTGAAGTTTCATTAAATATTAAACGTTTAATGGAAATTGGATGCTTCAGAGGAATTCGTCATCGTCGTGGCCTTCCTGTACGTGGACAAAATACTAAAAATAATGCTCGTACAAGAAAAGGTCCTAAGAAAACAGTAGCGAACAAGAAAAAATAATTAGAATAGGAGGAGAATAAACACTATGGCTCGTAAACAACAATCACGTAAACGTCGTGTGAAAAAAAATATACAAAACGGTGTAGCACACATTCGTTCAACATTTAATAACTCAATAGTAACAATCACTGATGAGCATGGTAATGCAGTAGCATGGTCAAGTGCAGGAGCATTAGGATTTAAAGGTTCTAGAAAATCAACTCCATTCGCGGCACAAATGGCAAGTGAAGCAGCAGCTAAAACAGCTATGGAGCATGGTATGAAATATGTAGATGTAACTGTAAAAGGTCCAGGAGCTGGACGTGAAGCAGCTATTAGAGCATTACAATCTGCAGGTTTGGAAGTAACATCAATAAAAGATGTAACACCAGTTCCCCACAACGGTTGCCGTCCACCTAAACGTCGTCGTGTATAATAGTATTGACATTGACAAAATTTAGAGGAGGTTTAACATAATGTTAGCAATAGAAAAACCAAAAATACAAATCGTTGAATTATCAAATGATGAAAAATTCGGTCGCTTTGTAGTAGAACCATTAGAGCGTGGATACGGAACTACATTGGGTAATTCATTGAGAAGAATGTTAATCTCATCATTACCAGGTGCAGCTGCAAGGTGTATAGATATTACAGGAGTTCAACATGAATTTTCTGCAATAAGAGGAGTAGTAGAAGACGTTACAGAAATAATTATGAACGTTAAAAATATTGCCTTCCAATTACATTCTGAAGAAGAAAAAGTTGTATCAATTAACGTTAAGGGTCCAAAAGTAGTAAGAGCTGAAGATATTATGGCTGATTCTGATGTTGAAATTTTTAATAAAGACCAACATATAGCAACAGTAGCTGAAGATGGACAACTTGAAATGTTAATCTATGTAGGTAAAGGACGTGGTTTTGTTCCAGCAGATGGCAACAAACGTCGTGATTTACCAATAGGAGTAATAGCTATTGATTCAATTTATACACCAGTAGAAAAAGTAAACTATACAGTTGAAAAAACTAGAGTAGGTCAAAGTACAGACTTTGATAAACTTACAATAGAAGTAAGCACAAATGGAACTATAAAGGCCCAAGATGCTTTAGGTCTAGCATCAAAAATCCTAATATCTCACTTAGAGTTATTTATGGAAATGTCTGAAGAAGCGGCTAATACAAGTGTATTAATTGCTAAAGAAGAAGATGCTTCTGGACAAATGTTAGATATGACAATAGAAGAATTAGATTTATCAGTTCGTAGTTACAACTGCTTGAAACGTGCAGGAATAAATACAGTACAAGAACTTGCAAATAAATCTGAGCAAGAAATGATAAAAGTACGTAACTTAGGAAGAAAATCACTTGACGAAGTGCGTGTTAAATTAGAAGATTTAAACTTAGGTTTTAGAGAAGAATAATAAGGAGGAATACTATGGGTTACAGAAAATTAGGACGTACATCTGCACACCGTAAGGCAATGTTAAGAAATTTAGTAACTGCTCTAATAGTTCACGGAAGAATTGAAACAACAGTTACAAGAGCTAAAGAAGTTCGTTCTTTAACAGAAAAAATGATTACTTTTGGTAAAAAAGGTGACTTAGCAGCAAGACGTAACGCAGCTAAATTCATGCAACCAGTAGCTGTTGCAACAGCAGAAGGTAAAAGCCAATTAGCACTTAAAAAATTATTTGAAGAAGTTGCACCAAAATATGCAGACCGTAATGGTGGCTACACTCGTATTCTACGTGTAGGACCTAGACGTGGAGACGGAGCAGAAACTGCAATTATCGAATTAGTTTAATATAAAATTTTTCATACAACAAATAACATACTACATACACAATACAACACAACAACATACAACAATAAATTATTAAACTAACTTTGTTGGTCAAAAGAGTGCTTGAAATGCGTAAATATTATTTGCGTCGTCTAGCTCTAGCCAGTATCCTGGTTATATGATTTAACTAGGATACGCTTTTGTCCCAACTATTTACAAATTCTAATTATACTTTAAAAGATTACTTATAGGCGGTAGTCTTTTTTTTATTTTTATAAAATTTAGGTCAGTAAAAAATAGTTAGCCTCTTAATTTTAAAAATTTTAGCTAGAGAAAAATTTTTTATAATAAGTATAAAATAAATTTATTTTAAAATTTGGTTCTATAATAATTAGTAATAATGATAAAAATCAAAAAATAAAACAATTAGGCTTATTTAAGTATGTAAAAAATACACAATTAAAAATAAACATAAAAAATATAAAGAAAAATAAGAATAATTTATAGTGAAATTTCTATATTTTTGAATTTTTGTAAGATAAATATTTTTTATAATTACTTGTTGACAAATAGCCAATATTTTTATTTTAATAACTTAATAATACTTGCAAGATTAAATTATTTTGATTATAAAATTAAAATAACAAAAATCAAGATACAAAATTAAAAGTAGTGTAAACAAGTTAAAGTATAAAATTTTTATTCTATAAAATAATTAGTAATAAGAAAAAATATTACTAGTTATTTTTTTATAAATTAAAAAATTTAGTAAGGAGTAAATAAAAAATTTGTAGCTTTAGTGTAATTGTTAAGTAAATTATTTTAGCAATTTAATATTTTTTAAATTAAAATTTTATCAAGAAATTTCGTTTTTTAATTTTAAAATTTTAAGTGTTCTATAAAAAGATATTTTATTAATATGGTAAAATACTATTGTTTATCCTTATATTGTGTTAAAATAGGTTGTGAAAAGTTTTGTAAGATAAGGAGAAGAATTTTGATAAAAATTTATAATACTCTAACGCAAAAAAAAGAGATTTTTAAACCCATAGAAGATAATAAGGTGAAAATGTATGTTTGTGGGCCGACTGTTTATAATTATATTCATATAGGTAATGCCCGTCCCATAATCTCTTTTGATGTTGTTAGAAGATACTTTGAATATGCAGGCTATGATATAAAATATGTGTCTAATTTTACTGATGTAGATGACAAGATTATTAAGGCTAGCCAGGAGGAAAAAATACCGACAAAAGATTTGACGGATAAGTATATAAAAGCATTTTATGAAGATTATGACGCCTTGGGTTGCAAGCGTGCTGATAGTAATCCTCGTGTTAGCGACTATATACCGGAAATAATTGAATTTATAAAAAAACTTGTAGATGAAGATTTTGCTTATGAAGTAAATGGTGATGTTTATTTTAGAACTCGTAGAAAAAAAGATTATGGTAAGTTGAGTAAGCAATCAATAGAGGACTTAATAAGTGGGGCAAGGGTAGAAGCCAACGACCAAAAAGAAGACCCACTAGATTTTGCCCTGTGGAAAGCGGCAAAGGCTGGTGAAGTTTTTTGGCCTAGTCCTTTTGGTAATGGGCGACCTGGTTGGCATATAGAATGTTCTGTTATGGCAAAAGAAACTTTGGGAACAACCATAGATATTCATGCAGGGGGGCAGGATTTGACTTTTCCTCATCACGAAAATGAAATAGCCCAGTCTGAATGCCATAATCACGCCCAGTTTAGTAATTACTGGATGCACAATGGTTTTATAAATATTGACGGAACAAAAATGAGTAAGTCTCTGGGCAATTTTACCCTATTAAAAGATATTAGAAAAAGTGTTGAACCTATGGTAATTAGGTTATTTATGCTAAGTGTTCACTACCGAACGCCAATAAATTATTCCTTAGAAACTATTGAACTAGCAAAAACTAATTATAATAAAATCAAAACTTCATACCAAAATTTATTATTTAGGCTTGCTAATTCTATGACACAGCAAAGGTTAGATGATGATGTTGTTAATGAAGCTTCGGATAATATTAGCTACTTGGAAGAACAGATGAATGATGATTTTAATACTGCTAATGCTCTGTCTTCTTGGTATGATTTGGTAAGAATTACTAACGTTTATACTGAACGTGATGAAGTTAATAAGGAAACTTTGGAAGTCTTAAAGGCAACTTTTGAAACTTATGTAGAAATATTAGGAATTAGCCTAGTAGATGATAAGGCAAATATGGAAGATGAAAAAATAGACAATTTGATAAGCAAGCGAGAAGAAGCAAGAAAAAATCGTGATTTTGCCTTGGCTGATAAGATAAGAGATGATTTAAAGGAACAAGGAATTATTTTAGAAGATACAAAACAAGGAGTTAGATGGAAGAGAATATAAAATTTAGTTTTCAAAAGGTAAATATAAAAAATTCTGCCAATATCCAAGCCTTGTCCCTAGCCTACATAGGAGATAGTATCTATGATATTATGAGCCGTGAATATATGATGACCTACCACATAGGAAAAATAAATGATTTGCATAAATTGGTTTCGGGCATGGTGTCTGCCAAGGCTCAGGCTAAATTTATGCAATCTATTTTGGAAAATAATATTCTGACGGAAGAAGAAGTTGCCATTTATAAGAGGGCAAAAAATCAAAAAAATAACTCTAAGGCAAAGAATGCCAGTATTATGGAATATAAGTTGGCAACAGGTTTAGAAGCGGTTTTTGGTTATTGGTATTTAGAAAAAAATTTTTTGAGATTGGAGCAAGTATTTACTTACATTATAAACGAATATGAGAAATCAGGAGAAAAAACTTAAAAATAATAAAGATTTCAATTTGAATAAATTTAAAAAACAGGAAAATTCATATAAAATTTCAGATGAAAGTAGCGAAAAAGAAATTATAGCTGGACGTAATAGTATTTTAGAAGCCATAAATGCTGGACGAGAAATAAATAAAATTCTTTTTCAAGAGGGGATAGAAAAGGGACGTTTAAAAAGTATTTTTGCCATAGCAAATGAAAAGAAAATTATTTGCCAAGAAGTCCCTAAAAGAAAGCTGGATAATTTAACTACTGAACGTCATCAGGGGCTTGTTGCTTTTGTCGCGCCCTATAACTACTATGAATTAGATGAAATGTTAAATTCTTTGGGTACTATTGATAAGGATACTACTCTATTACTACTAGACCATATCGAAGACCCGCATAATCTGGGTGCTATTATTAGGAGTGCAGAAGCGAGTGGAATAAAGGGTGTAATTATCCCAAAACGCAGGGCGGCAGTAGTAAGTCAAACGGTCGTTAAATCATCTGCCGGAGCAATAGAATATATGCCAGTTGCCAGGGTAGGTAATCTTTTGGATAGCATAAATAAGTTAAAAGAAAAAGGATTTTGGATTGCTGGCACAAGCCTAGGAAAAAATTCCGAAAATTATACAAAGATAGCAAGAGATGTTCCCCTAGTAATAGTCATTGGTAATGAGGGCGACGGAATTAGCAAGAGTGTAAGCGAGGCTTGTGATTTTCTTTATCACCTGCCAATGCTTGGCAAAACTCAAAGTCTTAATGCGTCAGTAGCAGCTGGAATTATAATGTATGAACGTATCAGAAAAGAATAAAATCTTGTAACAAAAGTTACAAGATTTTTTATTTTACCTAGTAAAATAAATTTATACAAAAAAAATAAAACAAGCTATAAAAAACAAGAAGACCCACAA
>NZ_JAHKEI010000050.1:0-1902 GCF_018790995.1 Gemella sp. zg-1178 | reverse complement strand
GAGCATAGATGAAGAGGCAACAAATGATTTCGGTGATTTTAAGTTAATTATCCAAGCCCCTGGGGAAACTAAGGGCTATTATATAGGCAAAAATTCAGAAAATGATTATGAAAAAGAATTTCTAGTTTATAGAAATACCAGATATAAGAAATTAAATATAGATGAGGAAAAAGGAATATTGGAAATGGAGCTGTTAGAAGATGACTAAATATAAAGATTATATCCAACTAAAAGATGTGTCCCATTTTTGGAGGTGGCAAAAGATATGTTCAGGAGATAAAAAAGAAGCATTAGAATATATCGAAAAAAAAAGAGAAAAGTTTTTTAAAAGGCTTGACTGTGAGCCTAGCAGGGAAAACTTGCTTAAGCTTTGTCCAACTGTGCAAGCCGAGGCTTATATATTAGGCTTTTTAGTTAGCAAGGCTTACAGTCCTGAGGAGATAGAGGAGAAAAAAAGGTATTATTTATCTTTGGAGCCTTTGCCAGAGGCTAATATATCTATAAACCGTTGGAAGCATGAAGTCAAGCGTAGATTTAGCAGTGCTGGCTTTAACGATTATCCAGATTGTGAATTTTGTTTACTGGATACTTACAGAAAATTAGGGCGATTTTATTTTTAGGCTATTTTTAGGCTGAAATTAAATATAGACGAGGAAAAAGGAATATTGGAAATGGAGCTGTTAGAAGATGAATAACTATAAGGATTATATACAACTAAAAGATGTTTCCCATTTTTGGCATTGGAAAGACTTATTAGAGGATAAAAAAGAAATATTAGAATACATTGAAGAAAAAAGAGAAAAATTTTTTAAAAGTCTTGACTGTGAGCCTACTAGGGAAAACTTGCTTAAGCTCTGCCCCTTGGTGCAAAGCGAAGCTTATAAATTGGGTTTTTTAGTTAGCAAGGCTTACAGCCCTGAGGAGATAGAGGAGAAAAAAAGGTATTATTTATCCCTTGAGCCTCTGCCAGAAGCTAATTTAACTATAGGACGTTGGAAGTATAAGGTCGAACGTATATTTAGGGGGGCTAGCTTTAAGGATTATCCAGATTGTAAATTTTATTACCTGGATACTTACAGGAGACTAGGGAAAGGCTATTTTTAGGCTGAAATTAAATATAGACGAGGAAAAAGGAATATTGGAAATGGAGCTGTTAGAAGATGAATAAATATAAGGATTATATCCAACTTAAAGATGTTTCCCATTTTTGGATGTGGCAAATGGTACTTTCAGGAGATAAAAAAAGGGCGTCAGAATTTATAGAAAAAGAAAGAGAAAAGTTTTTTAAAAGTCTTGATTGTGAGCCTACTAGGGAAAACTTGCTTAAGCTCTGCCCCTTGGTGCAAGAAGAGGCTTATGAATTGGGCTTTTTAGTTAGCAAGGCTTACAGCCCTGAGGAAATAGAGGAGAAAAAAAGATATTATCTAGCCCTTGAGCCTTTGCCAGAGGCTAATTTAACTATAGGACGTTGGAAGTATAAGGTCGAACGTATATTTAGGGGGGCTAGCTTTAATGATTATCCAGATTGTAAATTTTGTTTACTGGATACTTATAGAAAATTGGGGCGATTTTCCCTTAAGGATTACAGCAAGATTTAGGCTTATAGTATAATTACTTAGGCTTAGGAACTTTTTATTAAAATTAAACACTTAGCTTTTGTTGGGTGTTTTTCTTTTGTCCTGGATATGACGTTAAACTGTCTTTTTCGTATGTCAAACGTTACTTGACAAGCTCTATTGTGGACTATACCACGTTAATAAATGTAAAGGAGAAAATAAAATGAAAAGAGGATTTTTACAGGCTTTGGGTCTTGATGTTGAGGTTATAAACAAGATTATGGCAGAACATGGCAACACCATTAATTCGCTACAGTCTATTAATGAAAGTAACCAGGATACTATA
>NZ_JAHKEI010000048.1:0-2224 GCF_018790995.1 Gemella sp. zg-1178 | reverse complement strand
CCTTCTTTTATTTCTTGGGCATTTGCTTGGTTTGCATTGTTATTTTCTGGTTTAAGTTCTAAGTTATTTGCTTCTTCTTCAGGTTGGGCTGCTGCTCCTATGTTAAATTCAGGTTCTCCTAGTCCTGCATTGCCAAGTAGACCTGCCTTGTTTATTGCTTTAGCTACGTTTTCTCCTGCCGCCTTGGCTTCTTCTTCTTTTTTGGCTAGTTCAACTTTTTCTTTAGCTTTATTTAGTTCGGCCCTAACTTCTTCTATACTCGCTGCTCCGTTGATGCTATCTTCTGCTTCTTTGGCTGCTTTTGTTATCTTGTCTTTTGCTGCGTCTTTTTGATCAGGAGTTAGGCTAGTGTTCTTGTCTATGTCTTGGTGGGCTTTGGCTTTTTCTGCTTCTATTTCACTTATTGCATCTGCTTTGGCTTTTTCTAGTTCAACTTTTGACATACCTGCAGTTTTCGATTTCTCTATTTCTTCTATTTCATCTACTTTGTTTATGTCGCTCATTGCATAGCTTACAGCCGCAAACACTTTAGTTTTTATTAGATCTTTTTGATCAGCATTTAATAAACCATTGCCGTCTACCGCCTTATTTACTTCGTTTTGTTTTTCTGCTAAAGCCTCTATTGCAGCTATCTTACTTGTTCCTGTTGCTTTTGCTACGTTTATTTCGTTTGTGTTTGTTGCTGCATTTACTGCATCCATTGCTGCTGTTGTTGCCGCTGCTATGGCTTGTTTAGCTAAGTTTTTGTCTGCACCGTCTACGTGTTGACTGCCATCTATTGCTTTATTTGCTTGTCCTTGTTTGTCTACTAGGTCTTTTAGGGCGTCTGCCTTGTTTTCTCCTAGGTTTTTAGCTGCGTTTATTTCGTTTGTGTTTGCTGCATCATTTACTGAATCCATTGCAGCTGCTGTTGCTTCAGCTACTTTTGCTTTGGCTTTGTTTCTGTCTGCTTGGCTTACGTTTGTATTAGCGTCTATTTCCGCATTTGCTTGTCCTTGCTTGTCTACTAGGTCTTTTAGGGCGTCTGCCTTGTTTTCTCCTAGGTTTTTAGCTGCGTTTATTTCGTTTGTGTTTGCTGCATCATTTACTGCATCCATTGCTGCCGCTGTTGCTTCAGCTACTTTTGCTTTTATCGTCGCTTTTTGATTGTCATCCAGGTTGTTATTGCTGTCTACCACCTTATTTACTTGGTTTTGTTTTTCTGCTAAAGCCTCTATTGCAACTATCTTACTTGTTCCTGTTGCTTTAGCCGCGTTTATTGCCTCTGTGTCTGCTGCAGCGTTGATGTTAGCTTCTGCTTCTTTAGCGGCTGCGTCTACTTTTGCTTTGGCGTCTGCTTTTTGTTTGTCGCTTAAGCCTGGTTTGTTGTCTATGTCTTGGTGGGCTTTGGCTTTTTCTGCTTCTACTTCACTTATTGCATCTGCTTTGGCTTTTTCTAGTTTGACTTTTTCTAAACCATTTTCTTTTGGTTGTCTTATTGCGTCTGTGTCTGCTGCTCCGTTGATGTTAGCTTCTGCTTCTTTAGCGGCTGCGTCTACTTTTGCTTTGGCGTCTGCTTTTTGTTTGTCGCTTAAGCCTGGTTTGTTGTCTATGTCTTGGTGGGCTTTGGCTTTTTCTGCTTCTACTTCACTTATTGCATCTGCTTTGGCTTTTTCTAGTTTGACTTTTTCTAAACCATTTTCTTTTGGTTGTGTTATTCCGTCTTTGTCTGGCGCAGCGTTGATGTTGTCTTCTGCTTCTTTAGCAGCTTTTGTTATCTTGTCTTTTGCTGCGTCTTTTTGATCTCTGTCTAGGTTGTTGTCAGCTTCTATTGCTTCGTGTGAGGCTTGTTTTTCTACTTCTATTTTGCTTATTGCATCTGCTTTTTCTTTTTCTAGCTCAACTTTTGTTTTACCATTTTCTTTTGGTTGTCTTATTGCCTCTGTGTCTGCTGCAGCGTTGATGTTGTTTTCTGCTTCTGTTGCGGCTGCGTCTACTTTTGCTTTGGCGTCTGCTTTTTGTCTGCCACTTAAGCCTGGTTTGTTGTCTATGTCTTGGTGAGCTTTGGCTTTTTCTGCTTCTACTGCTTCTATTGCATCTGCTTTTGTTTGGGCTAGTTCTATTCCTGTTAAGCCGCTTGCTTTGGCTGTGTTTATTCCGTTGTTGTCTGTTGCAGCGTTGATGTCTCTTATTGCATCAGTTGCTGCTTGGTCTACTTCGTCTTTGGCTGCTTGCTGCTGTTCTG
>NZ_JAHKEI010000047.1:0-2436 GCF_018790995.1 Gemella sp. zg-1178 | reverse complement strand
AAAATATAAATTAGCCTTAGTTTATTTTTTTACTGATTATTATTTATGAATAGTTTACGCAATTAAAAGGAGCATTAGCTCCTTTTTTTATTTTGGCTATTTTTATAAAAAAAGATGAAAAAATATTTCATGGGGTGTTTTTATTTTTCTATATAAAATTTTGGCAAGTTTATACTTTTTATCATAGCCAACCTATATTTTAAATTATTTATTAAACTCACTATATATTGTTCTAATAGTATGCTCATAATCTGAATTATGAACTCCTACTATAATATTTATTTCATCACTTGTTTGAGATATAACTATTACATTTATTCCTGCTTTACCAAGAGCTGAAAATAGTCTGCCTGAAGTACCGATTTTGTTTTTCATTTGTGAACCGACTGTCGCTATTAGCGATATTTCATTCATTACTGTTATTTCATCTGCATTTGTAATTTTTTTAAGTTTAGCAATTAGTTCATGAATAAAAGGCTTAATATCTTCAGTTGCTACAATAACTGAAAAAGAGTCTATTCCACTAGGTATATGCTCAATACTTACATTATATTCTTCAAAAATTATCAAAGTTTTACTTATTAGACCAATTTCATTTGACATATGATTTTTCTTTATTGTAATTATAGAAAAATCTTTTTTACCAGCTATACCTGTAATTACATTATTGGTTTCATCTTTACTGTTTTTTATAATAGTTCCTTTATTAGTTGGATTGTTGGTATTTAATATTTGAATAGGAATATCCTTATCCTTTACAGGAAAAATAGCTTCTTCATGAAGAACACTAGCTCCCATATATGACAACTCACGCAATTCTGTATAATTTATTAAATCAATTTCCTTTGGGTTATCAACTATTCTTGGGTCTGCCATTAGGACACCAGAAACATCAGTCCAATTTTCATAGACTTCAGCATTAGACACATTAGCAATAATTGCCCCAGTAACATCTCCGCCACCCCTTGACATTATTTTTATTTCTCCACTAGGAAGAGAACCATAAAAACCAGGTATAAGTAACTTAGAATTATTTTTTATTATTTCATCAAATTTATTTTGAGTTTTTTCATAATTTACACTTCCATTATAATTGAAGAAAATTAAATCTTTAGCATCTACAAATTTATAGTCCAGATATTCAGCCATTAATAAAGCTGTAAGATACTCACCTCTACTAACTAAATAGTCTTCATCTATATATTTTACTAACTCTTTTTCAAGCTTATCTAATTCTTTTTCAATATCAAAATTAATATTCAAATTATTTCTAATTTCTATAAATCTTTTTCTTATTATAGAATAAATATTTTCACAATTTATATTATATTTTATGTGAGCATAACACAAATACAGTAAATCTGTTATCTTATTATCTTCCTTATGAGCCTTGCCAGCCGCACTAACTACAACAAATTTTCTTGACTTATCACTTACTACAATTTCTTTTACTTTTTTAAATTGCTCCGAACTTGCAACTGAGCTACCACCAAATTTAGAAACTTTAACCATAATAACTCCTTTTAATAATAATTTATAAATATTATATCACTATAGAAATTTTTATCAATAGAATAAAATAAAAAAGCAAAGAAGTCTTTATAACTATCTTAACTTTTTAAATTTTATATTTAATTAATATAGTATTAAAAATTTATGTTCGAAATAAAAAATTAATTTATTTACTTAAAATAAATAAGTGATTAAAAATTATTTATTTTTATAAATCCAATGTCTTTTTGTCAATTTATCACCTTCATTAACAATATTTTCTAATATTCCACCAGATGCAAGAATAGTTTTTTCAGAAGCTATATTTTCACTATCACAAGTTACCAATATTTTGTCTAATTTTAAATTATCAAAAGAAAATTCCAAGCATTTCTTCATCATTAATTTAGCATAACCCTTTCTTCTTTCGTCATGACGAACACTATATCCAATATGACCACCGAAATTAAATAAATAATCATTAAGCTCGTGTCTTAAATTTATAATGCCCACAATTTTATTTTCTATTATTAATACAAATGTATTCGCAGGCACAAAATCTTTATTTAATAAAGTTTCTTTCTTAGTAGCTAGTTTAACTTCTTTAATCCAGTTTTCAATATTATCACTATCTTTAAGACCAGCAGCACCATGTATATGGTCTGAATACTTTAAAATATGGTTTTTGTATTTCAAAATTAATTCAATATCAGAATATTCTATTTCTCTAAATTCCATAAAATTCTCCTTTATAAACTTAAAATTTAATTAATTATACCATAAAAAATATTTTGATGATAAATTATATAGAAAAAAATAGTAAATTATATAATTAAGTTAGCCAGTAGTACAAAAAAAGCATCTCATAGGATATACTTTTAGTAACTACAAAAAAAGGATACCAAGAGATGCAAGAACATTATAACACAAAAGGCAAACACATTA
>NZ_JAHKEI010000046.1:0-3140 GCF_018790995.1 Gemella sp. zg-1178 | reverse complement strand
GCACAATGAAAACAGAATATATATTATAAAGAAGATTTACAAGAGAAAAACCGAGAAAAAGAGTTCAAGGAAAAAACGAAGCCAAAGCTACACGATTAAGTAGAAAAGAGCACACGGAGAATGCCTTGGCACTAGGAGCCGAAGAAGGACGTGACAAACGACGAAACGCTACGGGAAGACGTAAGTAATCAAAGATCCGTAGATATCCGAATGGGGCAACCCGGCAGAAATAAAAAGCTGTCACCCGAAAGGGAGGTAACGCAGAGAACTGAAACATCTAAGTACCTGCAGGAAAAGAAAGAAAAATCGATTTCCTAAGTAGCGGCGAGCGAAAAGGAAAAAGCCCAAACCCTAAAGCATGCTTTAGGGGGTTGTAGGACTATCAACAAATTGGAGAAAAGCCATAGTCAAATCACATGGGAAGGCGAGCCAAAGAAGGTAAAAGCCCTGTAGACGAAATGGCAAATTGAAAAGAGATAGGACCTGAGTACAGCGGAACACGAGAAATTCCGTTGGAAACAGCCAGGACCATCTGGCAAGGCTAAATACTACCTAGTGACCGATAGTGAACCAGTACCGTGAGGGAAAGGTGAAAAGAACCCCGGGAGGGGAGTGAAAAAGAACCTGAAACCGTGTGCTTACAACTAGTCAGAGCACTATATAAGTGTGATGGCGTGCCTTTTGTAGAATGAACCGGCGAGTTACTCTATCATGCAAGGTTAAGTGGAAGACATGGAGCCGAAGCGAAAGCGAGTCTTAAAAGGGCGAAATAGTATGATGGAGTAGACCCGAAACCAAGTGATCTACCCATGGCCAGGTTGAAGTTTAGGTAACACTGAATGGAGGACCGAACCAGGACACGTTGAAAAGTGTTTGGATGAGCTGTGGGTAGGGGAGAAATTCCAATCGAACTTGGAAATAGCTGGTTCTCTCCGAAATAGCTTTAGGGCTAGCCTCGTTAGAAGTTTATTGGAGGTAGAGCACTATTTGGACTAGGGGCCCATCCCGGGTTACCGAATTCAGATAAACTCCGAATGCCAAATAAATATAAACGGGAGTCAGACTGCGGGTGATAAGGTTCGTAGTCAAAAGGGAAACAGCCCAGACCGCCAGCTAAGGTCCCAAATTGTATGTTAAGTGGAAAAGGATGTGATGATGCACAGACAACCAGGATGTTGGCTTAGAAGCAGCCACCATTTAAAGAGTGCGTAATAGCTCACTGGTCGAGTGACATTGCGCCGAAAATGTACCGGGGCTAAACAAACAACCGAAGCTGCGGATATAACTAATGTTATATGGTAGGAGAGCGTTCTAACAGCGGTGAAGCCGAACTGGAAGGTGAGGTGGAGCGGTTAGAAGTGAGAATGCCGGTGTGAGTAGCGAAAGATAGGTGAGAATCCTATCCACCGAAAGACTAAGGTTTCCAGGGGAAGGCTCGTCCGCCCTGGGTAAGTCGGGACCTAAGGTGAATCCGAAAGGAAAAGCCGATGGACAACAGGTAGAAATTCCTGTACCACCAAATATCAATTGAGAGAAGTGGGGACAGAGGAGGTTAAGCAATCGTACTGATGGAATAGTACGTCTAAGCGCAAAGTGAGCGAGGTAGGAAAAACCGCCAAGCATAATCATGAAGCGTTAAGGGGAGCGAAAACAAGTAGCGAAGTTGCTAAAACCAAACTCTCAAGAAAAGCCGCTATCGAGATAAGAGGTGCCCGTACCGCAAACCGACACAGGTAGTTGGGAAGAGAATTCTAAGGTGAGCGAGAGAACCATCGTTAAGGAACTCGGCAAAATGACCCCGTAACTTAGGGAGAAGGGGAGCCACAGAGATGTGGTCGCAGTGAATAGGCCCAAGCGACTGTTTATCAAAAACACAGGTCTCTGCAAAACCGCAAGGTGAAGTATAGGGGCTGACGCCTGCCCGGTGCTGGAAGGTTAAGAGGAGTGCTTAGCGCAAGCGAAGGTATGAATTGAAGCCCCAGTAAACGGCGGCCGTAACTATAACGGTCCTAAGGTAGCGAAATTCCTTGTCGGGTAAGTTCCGACCCGCACGAAAGGCGTAACGATTTGGGCACTGTCTCAACGATGGACTCGGTGAAATCATAGTACCTGTGAAGATGCAGGTTACCCGCGACAGGACGGAAAGACCCCATGGAGCTTTACTGTAGCTTGATATTGAATTTTGATGCAGTATGTACAGGATAGGTAGGAGCCTAGGAGACGTGCACGCCAGTGTACGAGGAGGCGATGTTGGGATACTACCCTTGCTGTATTGGAATTCTAACCTAGAGAATAGAAAACTCAGAGACAGTGTCAGGTAGGCAGTTTGACTGGGGCGGTCGCCTCCTAAAGAGTAACGGAGGCGTTCAAAGGTTCCCTCAGAATGGTTGGAAATCATTTAGAGAGTGTAAAGGCACAAGGGAGCTTGACTGTGAGACAGACAAGTCGAGCAGGTGCGAAAGCAGGACTTAGTGATCCGGTGGTACCGAATGGAAGGGCCATCGCTCAACGGATAAAAGCTACCCTGGGGATAACAGGCTTATCTCCCCCAAGAGTCCACATCGACGGGGAGGTTTGGCACCTCGATGTCGGCTCATCGCATCCTGGGGCTGTAGTCGGTCCCAAGGGTTGGGCTGTTCGCCCATTAAAGCGGTACGCGAGCTGGGTTCAGAACGTCGTGAGACAGTTCGGTCCCTATCCGTCGTGGGCGTAGGAAATTTGAGAGGAGCTGTCCTTAGTACGAGAGGACCGGGATGGACGTATCAATGGTGTACCAGTTGTTGCGCCAGTGGCATAGCTGGGTAGCTAAATACGGACGGGATAAGAGCTGAAAGCATCTAAGCATGAAGCCCCCCTCAAGATGAGATTTCCCACGTAGTATAAGACCCCTTGAAGACGACAAGGAGAATAGGTTAGGAGTGTAAGTGTGGTAACACATTGAGCTGACTAAAACTAATAGGTCGAAGACTTAATCAAGTAAGTTTTGGAATTGACAAAGTAGATTGGATATAATATAATATATATAAAGTTTTCGTCTGGTGGCGATAGCAAAGAGGACACACCTGTAACCATACCGAACACAGAAGTTAAGCTCTTTAGCGTCGAGGGTAGTTGGTCTTAGAACCTGCGAGATTAGAACG
>NZ_JAHKEI010000045.1:0-3177 GCF_018790995.1 Gemella sp. zg-1178 | reverse complement strand
ATAATCAATTCAAGACTCCTGAAGATTATTATCAAAATATTGAATTATCTGTATCTAATATTAATAAAAAAGTTAATTCTGGTTGGTATGAGTTTAAGGCTAATAAGGGTATAGTTGAAAAATATCAAAGTAGAGATTTAAACAACCTAGAAATTAATTTTTATTGGTGGGGAATTGAAGTGAAAATGTACGATAAAGAAACTGTACATGATTTAGCTAATATCCTAACTATTCTTACGTATCCTTCAGCTGCAATATCAATTTTTGCAAGTATTGCTTCTGGAGGATTGGGAATATTTTTAACTTTTGCTCCTATTAAATTAGGTTGGATCGCACATAATATAAGTATAACAGCAGAAGAAAAAGGGAATTGCAAATTAAAGACCTTCCATTGGGGAACTTGGGAAACTAGTGGTGTTTATGAATAACGCAATAGCAGGTATATTACTAGGAATATCACTTATAATTATTAATGTACTAAGAGTATTTTTCAAAAAAGAGATTAGTACAATTAATATTTATAAAAAAATATATACTTTTCTATATATTTCTTTAATATTTATATTTCTTGTCGTATTATGGTTTATTCCATACGATAATACATGGGCAAAAATAGCATTATGTTCTGTATTTCTTGCTATTATACTTCTAAAAAAATAATAAAAATTTCTTTTTAATGTATTTAATGTTTAACTTATTATAAATATAAGAAAAATACAAAAAGCTAATAAAAAAGACGACAAATAGTCGTCTTTTTAAATTTTCAAATTCAAATTTTACTACTAAACAGAAAAAATAATTTTATTATTTTTTATAATTATACTATTTTGCAAACGCAAACCTTCTTACTATATCATATATTACTTTGATGTAATACTTGTTTTTTGTCTTTTTATATGATATAATAAAAATATAAATATAAATAGAAGTGATCACACTATTTAAAATATTAAAATTTTATTAATAAGGAGGTTCATTAAAATGAATAAAAAATTCAAATTTACTAGTGCTATTTTAGCATCTAGCTTGCTTATCACGCCAATCTCTGCTTTAGTTAGTAATTATGATAATGTGGCTAAGGCTGAGAATTTCAAAAAGAAAAATATTAAGTTATCTGAAGAAGATATAAGATATTTAGAAACATTTTTTAATCAAATAGAAAAAATACCCGAAGATTTATTACTTAATGGAAATAGTAAAGAAATAAAAAATTATCTAATAAAAAATAAAATACCTTTAAACATCTATAATGATAATATAGGAGAAACAAAAGATAGTATATTTATAATACAACCTAGAGGATTTTGGGGGTGTGTAGGGTCATTAGGTACTTTGATAGTTAGTACAGCTGTACCTGCAGCAAAAATTTTAAAAATTAAAAAATATGTAAAACACCTTGGAGGTGTTACAGATGCTGTAAGGTATTTATTAGGGATAAAAGGAGCAGAATCTGGAGGAGCTGTTTTAAAAAGTTTAATATTAGAATTAAGCGGAATTGCTTCTGTTACAGAATCTTGTTTTAGCTAAATAAAATGATAAAGACAGTAATAATAATAATATTAATGTTAATGTCGATATTAACAGGTTATGAATTTAAAAAAATGCAAGTAAGTATATTTAATTTAATTATTTATAATAAAAGTGAATTAAATATAATAAGAGAATATGCAAAAACACATCCCAAAAAAGAAACAATAAAGTTTATAAAGAAAAAATATAATCTAACTAATTATTATGCAAATGAAATAATAAAAATGTATTTTTAATAAAAGAAAATTATATATATATATATATATTTAAATGATACTATTTCCTACTTTATTAACAATTTAGTTTACATAAAAAATAAAAAAAGACGACAAATAGTCGTCTTTTTTAAATTTTCAAATTAAAATTTTACTACTAAAAAAATAATGTTATTATTTTTTATAATTATACTATTTTGCAAACGCAACCCTCCTTATTCTGCCATGTATTTTTTAAATATAATACTTGTTTTTTGTCTTTTTATATGTTATAATAAAAATGTAAATAGAAGTGATCACAATATTTCAAAATTAAAATTTGCTAGTGCAGTGTTAGCATCTAGCTTAATTATCACACCAATCTCTGCTTTAGTTAGTAATTATGATAATCTGGCTAAGGCTGAGGAACAACAAATTAAAATATCTAATAAAGATATAGAGGAAGCGTTAATAATTAAAGATTATATTAAGTTACAAAAGAAAAGAGGTATATATAGATTTCAATTTACTAATGATCCATCTCTTAACCAAAGACTTAAAGAAATAAATAGCCCATTAAACGATATAATTATAAGTCAATATATATCTAATTTAAACGATCATTTTATAAAAGAAAATGGGAATGGGCCTTTAACTAGTGCTATAAAAGAGATTAGAAAAAATTCAAAATCAGATAATATAATTAGTATGAATACATACTTCAGGGCTTCAGATTGTTCTTTGGCATTTTTCGGATTGAGTACATACGTAGGAGGATTATATACAGTTGTTGGAATAATAGCGGCGTCAACTCCTGTAGGGCTTATAGGATTTGGTCTTACAACTGCTATCAGTGCTATAGGTACTGCTTATTGTGGATAAATGAAAAAAATTATTATAATTAATGTTTTAAATATACTTGCATGGCTAGGTCTTGCTTTAATCCTTGAAAATTATGGTATAGAGATAGTAAAATATATATTTATACCAGTAAGTCTTGTAATGCAAATTACAGCAAATATTTATATAAGAA
Source organism: Gemella sp. zg-1178 (assembly GCF_018790995.1). Taxonomy (NCBI): domain Bacteria; kingdom Bacillati; phylum Bacillota; class Bacilli; order Caryophanales; family Gemellaceae; genus Gemella; species Gemella sp. zg-1178. The sequence continues at coordinate 420 of NZ_JAHKEI010000045.1, read as the reverse complement.
AGAAGAAAAAAGAAGAAGAAAGAAAATAGATAATATTATTTTAAAAAATTATTATATTCTAAATTTAATAAAATTGTAATAGAAGCAATCACAATATTTCAAAATTAAAATTTTATTAATAAGGGGGATGATTAAAATGAATAAAAAAGTCAAAATTGCTAGTGCTATTTTAGCCTCCAGCCTGCTTATCACACCAATCTCTGCTTTAGTTAGTAATTATGATAATGTGGCTAAGGCTAGTGAAACAAATAATAAAATCAATATACAAAAACATATTGAATATATTGATAGTCAAATTTATTTAGAAAATAATAATTTAAAAATCAATAAAGATGCTATTTTAATTTATATAAAAGAAAATTGGAATGAAATAAATATAAATAATCAATTCAAGACTCCTGAAGATTATTATCAAAATAT
>NZ_JAHKEI010000044.1:0-3216 GCF_018790995.1 Gemella sp. zg-1178 | reverse complement strand
TTTCTCAAACAAATCCCCAATCCTAAACTCTGCCCAAGTAAGTTTATCTGCTAAGACAAGGTCTAGTGCCTCACGCTCAAGAGTGGATAACTTGTAGTTATCCAAGCCGCTTACTGTCAAGTAAGCGGCTAGCTCGCTTATACGCTCCTCTTCTAGCTCGCTTATATAAGCGTCCATAAATTCAAAATCAATTTCACCATTTTTGGTTGGGAGTTGGATTAATAATTCTTTAGCTATATTTCTATTAAATTTATTTCCATAATTAAATTTTCCTGCAGCTGATTTTTTAAAGGCTGCCACAACATAAATTAAGCTAAAATAATTCCATTTTTCATTATACTTTATTGGATACAATCCTTGAATATGAGAATATCCTATAAAATCTCTAGGCTGATAAAATATCCCCTCTGATGTGGTAGTATCACTATATGTTATCATATTCCCTTTTTCCGTAGGGCTTAAGGTAGAATATCCTGTAATTCCGTTATTGTTGCTACTATTTGTAACAACTGGATATAATCCATTTTTATTGAATAATTTATCATTATTTAATTTATACGACTTAGTCGGTTTTATTTCAAACAAATCCCCAATCCTATACTCGCCCCACTGAATATTTTTTAGTTTTTTATCCAGTGAGGCTTTTATTTTTTTGATTTTACTTCCTCCTGGTCTGTATTTTTTATAAGGTTTGCTACTTCCCAAGCTAAGTAATCTGCCACGGTTTTTTTAAAGTCTTCTAGTTTTGGTCTTGTGTCTATTGGGGCTGACTGGTTCCAGTCTGCTCCATTGTTTGGGTCGATATGTCCTTCATAGTATTCTTTTTCTGTGAAGATATTTAGTTTGCTTTTGCCAAAGCGGACTAGGTTTGTTATTTCTTCGTATCTTTCTTTTGCCCTGTCGGTATCTCTTAGGTTGTTGCTTGCTTTTTTTCTGTTGCTTCTTGTGTAGCCGTCATTTGAAAAGTCTATGAATTTTACTATTTCATCTTTTTGGTGTCTTTCTCCTACTCTAAAGACGTATATGTTGGTTTGGACGCTTGATTTGCCGACAAATAAGTCTATTGGCATTTTTATGCTGGCTAGTAGGGTGTTTTTTTCTAGTATTTTTTGGTTGATTTCTTTTGCTTTGCCACTTCCTGCTGAGTTTTGTATGATGATTGCCGCATAGCCTTTGTTCATCATTGATAGGGCTTTTTCTACAAAGACCATGCCGTTGCCTTGGGCTGAGTAGGGTGGGTTTAGGATAAAGGCTGTGGCTGGGAAGGTTTCTTCTGTTTTGCCAAAGCCGTATTTGCCGTCAAAGTCTGTTAGTGAGTCTTTGTTTAGTATGTTTGAGCTACCATCTCCCATTAGTATCATGTTTAGTATGGCTAGCATGTAGATGTTTGATAGGACTTCTAGTCCTAGTAGTTGTTCGGCTTTTATTTGGAGTATTTTTTGTTCTAGTTCGGCTGGTGATTTTATTTTTTCTTTGGCGTCTATTATCATTTCGTTCATTGCGGCTACTAGTAGTCCGGCTGAACCTGTCGCAAAGTCCCAAACGTAGCTGTCTTTATCTACTCTTGCTAGTTTTACGAGTAGGTTTGCCACATAAGAGGGTGTTAGGACTACATCGTTTAGTTTGTCTTGGGTAAATCCTAACCAAGAGTACATTTCATTAAATAGTTTTCCTGTGAAGTCTGTTGTTAGTCCTATTTTGTAGTAGATGCCTAAGTCGTCTATTATTTTTGCAAATATTCTTTTTAGTTGGCTTTCTCCGTTTACTGCCTTGTTTATGTTGTCTGAAAGTAGGGTGTTTTCTAAACTTCTTACTATTAATTTTTGTTTTGTATATGGCAGGTTTTTCTTTTTTAGGAAGGATTTTATTTTTCTTATTATGATTTCTCCGTCTGTGTTGCCTTCTTCTTGTGATGATTTTAGGTCTGATTTTTCTAGTGGGCTTACTTCTCCAGGTATTCCTAGGTTTGCCATTATACTCGCTGATACTAGGTATACTCTGTCGTTTTCGCTAAGTCCTTTTTCGCTTGCGTATATGTCGTTGTTTAGTTTTACTAGACTGGCATTGATTTCTTTTTCTCTTTTGTCTTTTAGGGCTTCTAGTTCTTCTGTTGTTAGGGATAGTTCACTTATTTTTTTTATGAAGTCGTCAAAGTTTTCTTTTCTTAAAAATGATAGGTCTGTGTATTTTCCGATTTCTTGACCTATTCCAAAGTTTTCTTTTGATACGTAGTAGACTCCTATTGTGTGTTTGATTTCTTCTTTGTCGTTTTTATAGCCTGTTACTCCGATAGCTATTACTTGGGTGTAGCTTGTGTAGTGTAGGATTGCGTTGGCGTAGTGGACTGCTCCGTTTACTGCATAGTCGTTTATGTTTTTGTAGTTGGGGGAGTTTTGGCTGTTTCTGTTGTCTACATTTCCGTTTTCGTCTAGTTTTATGAGTTTGTCTTTGTAGCCTTTGTATTCTATTAGGACGGGGTAGTAGTTTAGGTTTTTGTCTTGTAGTAGGAGTTTGGCATCAGGTCTGTTGCCTCCACTTCCTCCATTTTTTGATTTGTATTCGTCTAGTGCCTTGTCTATTTCTGCATTTAGGCTTTCTTGTTCGAGTTTGTAGTCTAGCTTGTAGTTTTTTAGCCAGCCGTTTACTAGGTCTGCTATGTTGGGTTCTATTGATTTTATTTTTGCCATCTTGGGTTCCTTTGGTGTTTTTTTAGTTTTATTATACTATATTTATATTTGTTAGGTCTATGTATTTTGTCTTGTTTTTATAATTGTTTTGAATTTAGTTTTATTTTTTAAATATTTTATTTGATGTAGTTTTTATGTGGGGTTTGTTTTGGTTTTTTATAGATTGCTTTATTTTAATATTTTGTTTAGGATTTAATAGTTCTTATTTGAAATTATTTTTGTTTTGGATTGATTTATAGATTTTATTTTTCTTTTAATATTTTATTTTATATTTTTTTGTTGGGCTTATAGTTTTAATTTTTTTAGCTTGTATTATTTTGATTTTTGATTTTATATTTTATTTGAAATTATTTTATAGTTTTTATTTCTAATTATTTTTATTTGAATTTGTTTTATATTTTTTTGTGGGTCTTCTTGTTTTTTATAGCTTGTTTTATTTTTTTTGTATAAATTTATTTTACTAGGTAAAATAAAAAATCTTGTAACTTTTGTTACAAGATTTTATTCTTTTCTGATACGTTCATACATT
>NZ_JAHKEI010000043.1:0-3351 GCF_018790995.1 Gemella sp. zg-1178 | reverse complement strand
TAATGTGTTTGCCTTTTGTGTTATAATGTTCTTGCATCTCTTGGTATCCTTTTTTTGTAGTTACTAAAAGTATATCCTATGAGATGCTTTTTTTGTACTACTGGCTAACTTAATTATATAATTTACTATAACAATATAGGTATGTGGTAACTATAGACTTATTTTTTACATAATGTTATGAATACCGAAAACGGACAAAAAACGGACAAAAACGGACGAAAAAAAGAAAAAACAAATTGCTAAATCAATGAAAATATGGTAAAATTCCATTTACAACTATAGGAGGCGGATTTAATGCGTGGCGGAAGTAGAGTAGGTGCGAGAAGAAAATCAATTTCAGAAAGTGAAAAGAAGAGGGAAAAATTGACTTGATTATTACAAAATCCATTAGCCGTTTTGCTAGAAATACACTAGATTGCTTGCATTATACTCGGCAATTAAAAGAGTATAAAATTCCAGTTTATTTTGAAAAAGAAAATATTAACACTATGGGCTCTAAGGTAGAAGTTCTACTCACTATTATGGCCTTTCTTGCACAGCAAGAATCAGAATCCATTAGTAAAAACGTCAAGATGGGTATTCAGAATCCATTAGTAAAAACGTCAAGATGGGTATTCAGTACAGATATCAAAAAGGGGAAGTGCGGGGTCAATCACAATCGTTTTTTAGGGTATAACAAAGACAAGAATGGGCAATTGGTAGTAGATCCAAACGAATCACATATCATTAAACGGATTTTCAAAGAGTATTTAGAGGGAAAAAGTTTACAGAAGATTGCGAATAGTTTGATGGCGGATAATATAATGACTGCAGCTAATCTTAGTTTATGTCGTGCAGGGAGTATTCGAAAAATACTGACTAATGAAAAGTATATGGGAGATGCCTTACTTCAGAAAACTTATACAGTGGATGTATTGAGTAAAAAGAGAGTGGTGAATAGCGGTATAGTATCACAGTATTATGTAGAGAATAGCCATGAAGGCATTATTTAAAAAGAAGTATTTCATAAAGTTCAAGTGGAGTTGCGACAAAGAGCAGAACAATATCAAGGAAAAAACAAAAGAAAATCAACGTATAGTAGTAAGTATGCTTATCCAATGTGATTATTTGTAAAGAATATGAGAGTGCATTCAGAAGAATTCAATGGTCTTCTAAAGGAAAAAAGTCAGTAAATTGGCGTTGTAAAACGAGAATTGATAAAGGCGTATCCTGTTGTTGTGTAGAATTAATTAATGAGACAGAGCTCCAAAATATGATTATCCGTGGAATAAATAAGTTGATGGGGAATCGTCACGAAGTTTTAGAAGTGCTAAATCAAAAAATTGAAACGAGCTTAAACAAGGATGGATTATCGTTGAGAGATATCCAGTTACAAATTGAACATTTACAAAATGAATTGGAAATACGTGTGCAAGAAAGAAAAGACTATGTGCATATTTTAGAGCAATTGGATCAACTAAAACTGCAACGCACTAAATTAGAACATTGGGATAATATAAAAAAGAAAAAACAAAGTAGGTTCGCAAGAAATACAGTAGGTTCACTATCAACTGTAAGAAAACTAAAAGATTTTGTAGTGGAGATATACTTTGAAAAAGAAAACATCTGGACATTTGATTTAAAGGGTGAATTACTTATTACAATAATGAGTTCCTTAGCACAAGAAGAAAGTAGATCAATATCAGAAAATATAACATGGTCTAAACGAAAACAAGCTGCTGAGGGTAGAGTGACATTCGCATATAATAATGTACTAGGTTTTAAGCCAGAAGAGGAGGGTGGATTAGAATTTGATAAAGAGCAAGCCCAAATAGTAAGATACATATTTGGACAGTTCTTATCAGGGAAAAATCCTAATCAAATAGCAAAACATCTAACTGAAAATAAAATACTGACACCAAGAGGGCAAGAAAAATGGAGTTATAGCAGTGTAAGAAGTATTTTAACAAATTAAAAATATAAAGGTGATGCCTTACTTCAAAAACACTATGTAGCAGACTTCTTAAACAAGACTCAGAAAAGGAACAACGGATAGCTACCTCAGTATTATGTAGAAAATAGCCATGAAGCAATAATTGATAAAGAAGTATTTGATGCGGTTCAAGTGCAGTTAAGTGAAAATAAAAAATGCTATACAGAGAAAAAATACTTTGGAAAAATTAGGTGTGGATGTTGCGGTAGTTCATATGTGAGACATTTATGGCACTAGATAGAGCTATAAGATGTGGTAATCAGAATGTAGAAAGTGGGTATGATGATAGAGGATTGTTGTTTTTATAAAAAAAAAATACAAATGTATTGCAAAAAGCAACACAAAATTATATAATGTTAGCTAAGGATGGTGATAAATATGGTAATGACCAAAACAGCTAGCGTTAATGTTAGGATACAAGAAAATATAAAGAAACAAGCAGAACAGATTTTAGAAACAATTGGTATACCTAGAGCAACAGCAATAGACATGTTTTATAGGCAAATTATTATGAATAAAGGTATACCATTTTCAGTAACTATACCTAATGAAGTAATAACTGTAGATACCTTAAGTGAAGAAGAGTTAGATAATATACTTACTAATGGATTATCTCAGGCGAAAGAGGGTAAATCAAAGAGTATGAATTTAGTATTTTCTAAATTAGAAAGCGAGATTTAATGGAAAAATACCAAATAGAAATTACATCTCAAGCTGTAGAACATTTAGAAAATATAATAACATATATTAAAAATGATTTAAACTCTCCATTAGCAGCAAGAAAAACATTAAAAAAATTAAAAGAAGGTATTGAAAAATTAGATATATTTCCAGAAAGAAATCCTAAACTTAGTGAAGAAAAATACGCTAAGGAAGGTATTAGAAAAATACTTATTGAAAACTTCTATGTATATTACTGGATAGATTTAGAAAATAAATCCGTACAAATTATCGCAATTATTTATGCCAAAAGGGATCAATTATCTGCTCTTTTGAAAATATAAGAAATGAAACATCTACACTTAAGTAGGTGTTTTTATTATACAAAAAATTAGGAGACAAAATTATGATATTAAGTAGACTATTTAAATCAAGAGATAAGCCAATAAATAAATTGAGTGGAAATAACCACTCTTTTTTTATTGGGCAAACAGCAAGTGGCAAAAGAGTAAATGAAAAAACTGCAATGCAGATGACAGCTGTATATTCATGTGTGAGAATATTATCAGAAACCCTCGCTAGTTTACCACTACATATATACGAAATAACAGATTTAGGAAGTAAAAAAGCAACCAACCACTATTTATATAACTTACTCCATAACGAACCTAACAATGAGATGACAAGTTTTATATTTAGAGAAACATTAATGACACATT
>NZ_JAHKEI010000042.1:0-3367 GCF_018790995.1 Gemella sp. zg-1178 | reverse complement strand
AATCTCCTAGGTCGTATACATCTACTAAACAGTCATTTGCTATCCCCCAAATAAATGATTTTAGGGCGTTGTAGCTTGTATTACTTAACATATGTTTTCCTCTGCTTTCTTTATGTTTTTAAATTTTTTAATCTATAAATCATGGTTTGATAACTGACAGAATTTTTTGTTACTTTTTATTTCTAAGTCTTTTAATTAAATAGACTTAATATTATTATTTATTTTTGAAATCTCACTAATATTTTTTATTTAATTTACTTTTTTAATCTTTTTAAATTTTGCAAGCTATAAATCATAATTTAATAACTGACAGAATTTTTTGTTACTTTTTATTCCTAAGTCTTTTAATGAAATAGACTTAATATTATTATTTATTTTTGAAATCTCACTAATATTTTTTATTTAATTTATTTTTTTAATCTGTCTAAATTTTACAAGCTATAAATCATAATTTAGTAACTGACAGAATTTTTTGTTACTTTTTTATTCCTAAGTCTTTTAATGAAATTGTGATTTTGAATATTCTTTATCTCGCATTATTTATTTTTCTTTTCTTCAATTTCATCAAGTAATTTAATTATCCTTTCCCAGTCTTCTTTACCTGCACCAATATCTCTTGCCTTCCTAAGTGCCACTCTTACAATATCATTTTCCATAATATAATCAGGTAAGTCTGGAGATACGGTATTATCTTTTGCATGTGCTGCCATATCAAAAAGATAATTTTTTTCATCTTGATTTAATTCTAAAGCATTAGAAATTTTTTCAATTTTTTCTCTGTCGGGTGGATATCTCCTTGATTTTTCAATATCACTCATATAAGCTGGTGCGATATCTAATATTTCAGCTAGTCTCCTTAAATTAATCTTCTTTTCCTCTCGTCTTTGTCTAACGAATTTTCCAAATCTTTCGTCCATGTTTTCCTCCTTATAATAAATAAAAATTAAATGCTTGTTAGCTTTTACCTAACATTATACTAAAATTATTTTCCTTTGTCAACTTTAATTAAAAAAGAGTTTTATTCTACTTCTTTTTACTTAACTAGCTTGCCTTAAAAGTAAAATTGTTTTAGAAGATGTTTGTATATTATGCTTTGCTTTCCAAAATTCATAAGCTTTTTAAAATAAAAATAACCTAGCCTTAGTAACTAGGTTATTAATAATTTTAAATTTTAAAATGAAGTAACTAAAAATATTTATGTTCTACTCCCACTCTATCGTGCTTGGTGGTTTTGATGTTATGTCGTAGACTACACGATTGACGTGGGATACTTCATTTACGATACGGGCCGAAATTTCTTCTAGGACTTCAAATGGAATGTGAGCCCAGCTAGCTGTCATGCCGTCGATACTTGTTACAGCACGAACTACTACTGTGTAGTCATAGGTACGCACATCTCCCATTACTCCAACTGAACGAATGTTTGGCAGGGCTGTGAAATATTGCCAAATCTCACTGTCTAAACCTCTTTTTGCGATAACATCACGCAGGATAAAATCACTGTTGCGAACTATTTCTAATTTTTCTTCGGTTACTTCGCCAAGAATGCGAATACCTAGCCCTGGTCCTGGGAAGGGTTGACGCCATACTATCTCACGTGGTAGACCTAGGGCTTCTCCCAAGGCACGAACTTCATCTTTGAATAGGGTATTTAGGGGTTCGATAAGTTCAAATTTCATATCTTCTGGCAGACCGCCTACGTTGTGATGTGATTTGATAGTTTGGGCCGTCTTTGTTCCAGATTCTATTACGTCGGTATAAAGTGTTCCTTGGGCAAGCCAAGGTACGTCGTCTAATTTTGCACATTCTTCATCAAATACATAAACAAATTCATTACCAATAATTTTACGTTTTTTCTCTGGGTCGGCTACGCCTTTTAATTTTGATAAAAATCTTTCGCGTGCATCTATTTTCATTAAATTCATTTCAAATTTTTTGCCAAAAGTTTCCATTACACTTTCCGCTTCTCCCTTACGCAACAGACCATGGTCAACAAACATACATATTAATTGGTCGCCTATTGCTCTGTGTAATAAGGCTGCAACTACTGAAGAATCTACTCCACCTGACAAGGCACAAAGCACCTTATCTTTTCCAACTTTTTCTCTTATTTTTACAATATTTTCTTCAATAAAGGCTTGCATTGTCCAGTCAGCTTTACAAGCACAGACATTACGCACAAAGTTTCTTAGCAAGTCGTAACCATATTCTGAATGGCGTACTTCGGGATGGAATTGGAAACAATAAAAATTACGTTTTTTGTCTTGTGCCGCAGCTATTGGGCAGTTGTGGCTAGATGCTACTATTTCAAAACCGTCTGCAAGTTTAACCACCTTGTCTGAATGGCTCATAAGAACAGTTTGAGTATTTGGCGTATCTTTGAATAGTACGGCATCCTCTTTTACATTAATTGGGTGAGCTCCGTATTCACGACTTGTTGCTGATTCGACTTTACCACCAAGTTTGTGCTGCATAAGTTGCATTCCGTAACAAATTCCCAGCACTGGTATTCCTAAATTAAATATTTCGTCATCAAGAGTCATAGAATTTTCTTCATATACTGAATTAGGACCACCGGATAAAATAATTCCCTTGGGATTAAGTTCTCTTATTTTCTCGATTGATATTTCCTTGTCATGAAGTTCAGAATAAACTCCAAGTTCACGAACACGGCGAGTAATAAGTTGGTTGTATTGACTACCAAAGTCAAGTACTAAAATAAATTCATGCTTATTCATAAAAATCTCCTATAATATTATATTTATAAAAACTAACTTAATATTAAGAAAAAATAATAAAATTATTAAATTTTAAAATAAATATTCGTAAGTTAGTCGCTAAAATTAATAAACCACTTAATCATTATAACAATTATACTATAATAAGTAAATTACAAATTATATTTTCTATTAATTTGATTTTTAAAAATTTTTATGGTTACTTAGTAGCTTTATTTTTGTAATTTATATTTTAATACTTAAACAATTAGTAAATTTATTTTTCACTAGCTCCATTATTATAGTCTTGGAATTTTACTTTTTATTTTTTATATAGTTTCATAGTAACTAAATTATTTTTAGTAGTTACAACTTAAAAATTTAATTTTCACCTCAAAGGTGGATAAAATTTTTATAATTTTCTATCTGTAATAAGCTCAGATTTTATTTTTCCAAGTTAAGTATTATAAATTATATGTTTTTTAAATAGAAAAAGTAAATAGAAATTTTTTAAATATATTTTGTATTTTCTGTTTTATTTGCTGGTAAATTATATTTTTCTGTTTTTACTACGGTAGCAACAGGACTTTTTGCCGCACCTGCCTATACCCTAATATTTAATAAAATAAAAAAAGACTATGCCGTGTTTA
>NZ_JAHKEI010000041.1:0-3998 GCF_018790995.1 Gemella sp. zg-1178 | reverse complement strand
AACAATAGAACTTTGTGTAGATATATGTTCTAGAAACGGAATTAATAAATTAGAATATACAGGAGATACAACAGGAAACTTAACAAAACATGAATGGTTTGCGCCAACAAATTGTCCAGGACCTTATTTGGGAAGTAAATTCAATTATATAGCTAATGAAGTAAACAAAAGATTAAATGGAGTAGTTATAAATAATAATGTAGAAAAACTGTATAGAGTTCGTAAAAATTGGAGTGATGTAAATAGTTAAAAAGGAGCATTTAAAAAACTAGAAAATGCGAAAAAATGTGCAGACAATAATCCAGAATACAAAGTATTTGATGAATTAGGAAATAAAGTATATCCTATAACGCATTTAAGTATAGAAAAAATAGCAAGAGAAGTAATAAATGGATTATGGGGAAATGGAGAAGATAGAAAAAACAAATTGACATCTGCAGGTTATAACTACTATGAAGTTCAAACAAAAGTTAACGAACTTGTTTCAGGGATAAAAACTATAGATGAAGTCGCAAGAGAAGTAATAAATGGATTGTGGGGAAACGGAGAAGATAGAAAAAATAGACTAACATCTGCAGGATAGGATTACAATAAAGTACAACAAAGAGTAAACGAAATAATATAAATAATTCAAGCCTATCATAGCTAATTAGTTAGCAATGATAGGTTTTTTTATTTTAAGGTTAATTTTTTAATTGATTTCTTTGACTGTTATTTAAGGATATGAAATTTATAATTGTTAAATCATTATAAATTTGTCCTTAGTATAAAAGGAGAATCAGAAAATGAATAAACACGAAAAAGAAGAGATAAAAAAATTAAGAAAAAAAGGATTAGGATATAAGAGGATAGCAGTTATTTTAGGATTATCACATAATACTGTTAAATCATATTGTAGAAGAGAGAAATTAAAAAAAGAAACAATAAAAAAGCATGATGGATGTCTACTATGTAATGAGAAGTTAATACAAAAAGTAGGAAAGAAGCAAAAAAAATTTTGTAGTGATATTTGTAGAATGAAGTGGTGGAATACACACCTAAATCAAGTAAAAAGAAAATCATACAGTATGCACGAATGTTTAATGTGTGGTGAAACATTTAAATCATATGCCAATAAAACAAGAAAATATTGTAGTCATAGATGTTATATTAATTTTAGATTTGGAGATAATAATAATGAATGATAACGAATTTAATAAAGAATTATTATATCAAATAACTATAATTTATTTAAAAAAATTACTTAAAGAAAGAACTATAACAAAAGAAGATTACAATATATTTAAAAATAAAATGATAGAAGAATATAATCCTATTTTAAGTAAATATACAGAAGAAATACTTGATAAATAAAGCGTTTTGAGTGATATATAGTAATACAAAAAGGAGGGATACATATTGAAAAGAGTAATAAAAATAGAAAGTGTGAATGCATTAAAAAAAGATAAATTAAGAGTAGCAGCCTACGCTAGAGTATCACATACATATCTAAAAAATTCTCTATCCAATCAAGTAAGTTACTATAATACCATTATTCAAAACAATCCTGAATGGGAATTAAAAGGAATTTATATAGATGAAGCTATTAGTGGTAGAAATACAAACAAGAGAGGAGAATATCAACGTTTAATTAAAGACTGTGAAAAAAGAGAAATTGACATAATCTTAACAAAATCCATATCAAGATTTGGCAGAAATACTATAGAATTACTAAAGACAATTAGAGAACTAAAACTATTAAAAGTAAGTGTAAGATTTGAAAAAGAAAATATTGATACACTAACAACAGATGGAGAATTATTACTTACATTATTATCAACACTAGCAGAAGAAGAATCAAAATCTATATCAGATAACATCAAATGGAAAGTAAAAAAAAGCTTTGAACAAGGAATACCATATATAAAACAAGATATGTATGGTTATAGATTTAAAAATACAAAATATGAAGTTGAAAGAAAAGAAGCAAAAATTATAAAACAAATATACGACTGGTATATAGAGGGACTCTCACCAACTATGATATCAAGAAAGCTTAACGATATAGGAGAGACAACAAGAAAAGGAAATAAATTTAGTAGAGCTATAATACATAATATTTTATCACAAGAAACTTACACTGGAAAACTTATACTACAAAAAACATACCATGATATAGAAAAAGGATGTTCAGTAATAAATAAAGGTAAAAGAACAATGTATATAGTAGAAAATGCGCAGGAAGCAATAATTACGCAGGAAATTTTTGACAGAGTACAAAAAGAAAAATCTAATAGAAGTCTACATAATATTAAGGAGAAGAAAAGTGAATAAAAAGATTATAACAATAGAACCAAAAAGAACAGTTAAATCATCAGAACTTCCTAGTATGAAAAAAAGAAGAGTGGCAGGATATGCCAGAGTATCAACAGATCATGAAGATCAGAGTAGTTCTTATGAAGCACAGATGAATTACTATGAAAGTTATATAAATAGTAGAAGTGATTGGGATTTTGTAAAAATGTATTCAGATGAAGGAATAAGTGGAACAAATACAAAAAAACGATTAGGATTTCAAGAAATGGTAGAAGATGCATTAAAGGGAAAAATTGATTTAATTATAACTAAATCAGTAAGTAGGTTTGCGAGAAATACAGTAGATTCATTAACTACAGTAAGAAATTTAAAAGAAGCAGGAGTGGAAATATACTTTGAAAAAGAAAACATATGGACATTAGATTCAAAAGGAGAATTATTAATTACCATTATGAGCTCACTAGCCCAAGAAGAAAGTAGAAGTATATCAGAAAATATAACATGGAGTAAAAGAAAAATAGCAGCAGAAGGACAAGTTCATTTTAATTATAGACATGTATTAGGATTTAAAGAAAGTAAATATGGAGGTTTTGAAATATATGAAGAAGAAGCAAGGATTGTAAAATATATATTTGGTCTATTCTTAAAAGGAGAAAACCCTAGTAGTATAGCTAAAATTTTAACTAAAGAAGGCATACCAACACCTGCTGGAAAGAAAATATGGTGTTATACAACCATAAAAGGGATGTTACAAAATGAAAAATATAAAGGAGATGCGTTACTTCAAAAAACATTTACAGTAGACTATCTTACAAAAAAGAAAAAGAAAAATGAAGGAGAACTTCCACAATACTATGTAGAAAATAATCATGAGGCTATTATAGACAAAAAAACATTTGACATAGTACAACTAGAGCTAAAAAGAAATAATAATAGAACTCGAACTAGCTATTTTGGAAAAATAATTTGTGGATGTTGTGGAGGTAGTTATGGCAGACATGTTTGGCATTCTAATAGTAAGTATAAAAGATATATTTTCAGGTGTAATCAAAAATATAAAAAAGAACATAAATGTACTACTCCATCAGTTAGTAAAGAAGAGATAGAGAATTGGAGTGTCCAAGCAATTAATAAAGTAATTAAAGAAAAAAATAAAATAATTAAAAACTTTTCATTACTAATAGATATGATTGAAAATACAGGAGATATAGAATCAGAAATAAATAATTTAGAAAAAGAAATGGAAAATATAAAAATTGAAGTAGAGAACTTGATAAAGCAAAATTCTAGTGTATTACAAAATCAAGAGTCTTATAAAATAAAGTACGACAGTTTAGTTGAGAAGTATGAAAATCTACAAAATGAACTTTTAGAAAAGAGAGGAATTATAAAACTAAAGATTAAGCAGTCTGCAGATTTAAAATTGTTTATAGATTTTTTAAAAAAACAAGAACAACTCCTTATTAATTTTGACGATAAGCTTTTTAATACTTTGGTAGAAAAACTTATTATACATAAAGATAAAAAAGTAGCATTAGAATTTAAAAACAACCAGGTCATAAAAATATGATCTGGTCGCAAATTACAATAGTAAGTTAGCCACCTCAGGCAAGTCATAAGGACATACATAATTAAATAATTTACGTGGATAACGATTTATCCATTGTTCAACAGCCGTTACTTCGTTAGGAGTAACGGTTGTT